>JAISFJ010000151.1 GCA_031263665.1 Coriobacteriales bacterium | reverse complement strand
TCCAAAAATGCCGGTTTGTTGGCCGCGCGGGATAGAGGAACGCGCAATCAAAAAGCGAGAAGCTGTCTATCAATTGATAGAGTGCGCCGTTTGTCTTTTGCGGGTAGGCATAATAGCTGCGGATAAAACCGCTGAGCTCGAGGTTCTCCAAAATGTCGGACAGCATACCGCCGTTGGAAAGCCCGCTTGTCTCAACAATCTCTTTGCGCGTGAGTCCTTTTTTCTTGTCACCAAGCGCACGAACCACACGGATATAGTCGTCGGAGTTTTTGAACAGAGAAGCATACATCTCGTTGAATTCATCACGCAGAGGCGCGTCTTCGTTAAAAACGATACGGTCGATATTCGCCGCAAGGCTGTATCTACTGTCAAAGTAATCCAAATAATAAGGTATGCCGCCAAAAACCATAGAGGATTCAATCAGGTCATAGCGAGATAAGCCCGCTCCTTTGGCCGCGAGATAGACTTCACATTCATTGAGGGTCAACGGACGCAGATGGATTCTCCCGGTGACCCTGTTGTGCAGCCCGCCGTGGTCGCGCAGAAGTTTCTTGGTAATCCATGAGGATGCTGAGCCGCACGCAATGAGTAAAATATCCTTGCGCGCCGACGCAAACGAGTTCCAAAAATACTCAAGCGCCGCAAGAAATCCTGATTTTGGCAAATCGAGCCACGGCATCTCGTCGATGAATATGACCTTTTTGCCCTTGTTGCGTGATGCTTTGATACGGTCGCGTAAAAGGTCAAATGCCTTCATCCAAGAGACAGGTACCTCGCCAGCCGGCATCCCGTACTGGTTAAGCGCATCGCCAAATCGCTCAAGGTTTTGCGCGGTCGTCCTGATTTTGGTCGTACCGGTATAAAAGAAAAAGAACTTATCCGCAAACACCTCCCGCACAAGAAAAGTTTTTCCAACCCTGCGCCGTCCATAGACAGCAACGAAATCCGACCTGTCCGCATGGTAGTAATCCAGAAGCTGCTTCTGCTCTTTTTTTCGTCCTACGAGCATGGAAACCTCCCGTATCGAAATCGAAATATCCGCTCAAACCTGTGATTTTTTATGAGTTTGAGCGGGTTATTAAATCAGCCATGTAAGTATAACAGAGCCTATAACCTCATATTCTAATGATTTTGGGATTTTACTAACCCGCTCAAACCTGTGATTTTTTGTGAGTTTGAGCAGATATTTGTGTGTCGCACGCAGGCGAGCAACGCCGGGACTAGCTGGGCTAATGCTGGCGTTGCTCAATGCGGTCAGAGGCGAAAATGACTCGCTTTCTAACGTCTTAGAAGATAAAAGTGAGAGGCACGGCGGCTACGATGATGAGGTAACGCAGCAGGAAGCCTCCGACGAGAGAACCGGCGTCACCCGCGGCATCTATGACCCGTGTGGCGCCCAGGGCGCCAGAGCCCACAGCTTCGGCCCTGCTTTCGGATTCGGTTACAGCGCCAGCAACACTTTTGGCTTCGACCACGGCTTCGGCGTCGCTTTCGCTTCCGGCCACAGCGCCGGCCCTGCTTCCGACCACAGCCACAACGCCAGCAACACTTCCGGCTTCGGCCTCGCTTTTGGGCGCGACCTGGGCATCCTCTCTCATCTCCATCCTCCTCCCACCTTTGACGAGCGAGCCGATGCCGCCTGCTATCAGAGGGATAATCAGGCCGATGATAACCAGGCCGAGCCAGAAGGACGGGGCCAGGTCGCCAGAGATGAGACGGTCGACGGAAAGGCGAGCCGCCGGTGCTGCCGAGGCGGTCATGTACAGTAGTATCGCCAGCAGCGCAAGCTCGACTAAGGGCAGCGCAAAGTGCAGCCTCTTGAGCATATCGAGCTGCTCCAGTTCTTTGTGGGCAACAAAGGTGGAGATTATGAAGGTGCCCGCCATGCCAGCGCTCAGTGCTGAAACCAAAAACAGCACAGGGAGCAGTGCGGTGTTCCAGAGCGGATAGGTTTTTATGACGCCGAGGAGCACACCGGTGTAAGCGGCGGTGCAGATTGCCATGAAGATGCCGAGGCCATCGAGGGCGCGGGGAACCTTCTTTTTGAGCAACGCCAGCAACAAAGTGACGAGGCACACGCAGCCGAACACGCCGAGAATGAGGGTGCCCCAGGTCATGACGGAGCCAAAGTTGGTGAGCAGATAGAAGAACCGCAGCGGATTTTTGAAGCCCGCCTCGGCGTCGAACATCAGCAAAAACAGCCCAATGGCGAGCGCTAAAAGCGCGATGGTGCGCCCAACGAGCTGGACTTTCACCAATTTTCGGTTCTTAAATGAAACAAGGGCTGCGGTTGCAAAGGCGCCGGCCGCCAGACCAGCAAGAAACAGATACCAGGCAATAATACTTCCCCAAATCACGTTCATCACCTCACATAATATATCTTCGCCTTGGTGAGACCAGGGGCGATAGGTTTGGCATTGTGGGCTATGATGGCCCGAGAAATTTCGCTTTCGGGGTCGTCGAGGTCTCCGAAGATGCGAGCGTTGGTCACGCAGGTATCCACGCAGGACGGCTTAGGAACCGAGCCATCGTCGTGCCAGACGCAGAAGCGGCATTTCTCCACTTCTCCCGTCGCGTGGTCCTGTATGCGAGCGTTGTAGGGGCAGGCGGTCATGCAGTACTTGCAGCCGATGCAACGCTCCTTGTCGACGAGCACGATGCCCTCCTTATTGATGTAGCTTGCCCCAGTGGGGCAGACGCTCACGCAGGGCGCATCCTCACAGTGCTGGCACTGCAACGGTATCTGCTCGGCGTAAACATCGGGATAGGTGCCGCTCTCCAGCTCCTCGTAGCGGATGTACGAGTCATGCGGAGGCAGGCTGTTTTGCATCTGGCAGGCAACGCGACAGGCGAAGCAGCCGACGCAGCGGGTGGTGTCTATCAACATTCCGTAGCGGGTCATCAGGAACTCACCTTCCTTACCGTAACGAGGGCTTCATGGGTCATGGCGGAGCCAACATCGGGTTCGATGTCAAAGGGGACATACTCCATATGGGGAATGCCTACGCCAAAGCCCTGTGTGAGCTCAGGCGAGCTGCC
This sequence comes from Coriobacteriales bacterium, assembly GCA_031263665.1. Lineage (GTDB taxonomy): Bacteria > Actinomycetota > Coriobacteriia > Coriobacteriales > UBA8131 > JAITEK01. The sequence goes on along the minus strand of JAISFJ010000151.1, from coordinate 4,720 downwards.
GCCGTAATGTGTGGGAATCCAAATGGCCGTGGGGTTTAAGCGCTCGGTGACATGCGCTCGCACGATTCCTGTGAACAGCTCGTTGCTGACCTCGATTTCGTCGCCGTCTTCGATGCCAAGCTCGGCAGCTTTACCGGCGTTTATCCAGGCACGCTCCAACGCGTATTCGCGGGTGATGCTCATCAACGCCTCGACGGAGGTGGTCATCGTGTGACTGTGGATGGACTGCTTGCCGCCAATGAGACGAAACTCGCCCTTGCCAGGGTCGGGGCTCACCTTGGGCTCCACCCACTTGATAAGCGGCTCGTAGAGCTTGAGTCCCTTGGTTTCGGCAATCTTTTGGGAGACAAACTCGAACTTCTCCGAAGGGGTTTTCCATTTGGGGACCTTATCGTAAGCGAAGGGCTCACCTATATCGACCACACCCTTTTCTTTGAGTTCGTCGTAGGAGACACCCACACTTTTAAGCTGAGCGCGAGAGAGCTCCTCGCAGCTAAACTTGAAGTACGCGCCCACGCCGCAGGCTTCGGCCAACTCCGCGTAGATGGCGTCGCTGGTCTTAGTCTCGGGGTGTATCTTTTCCAAGGCCTGAAAGCGTCCGGCTACGCAGCCCTGTTTTCCGCCGAGAAAATCGGGCACTTCCTCGCGCTCGAGGTAACTGCATTCGGGGAGCACGTAGTCGCACAGATGCGCCGTCTCAGACATCTGCACGTCGATGCAGACTTTGAGGTCCATCTTGGCCAGAGCGTCTTGCCAGGCCTGAGGATTGGCATAGGCCTTGGCGGCGTTGGAGTTGTAGAAGAATACGCCCTTCAGCGTTCCTTCGTCGGCCTTCTTCACAACGATGAGATTGGTGCCGTTGTCCTGGTTTTGCAGGGGATATTCGGCAATTCCCAGCTTTTGCGGCCCTTTGGGGACGGCGGGGAATTTCTCCTCATCCAGCGCTTCGGCCTTGGGCGTGGAGGTGATGAGCGCCCCACCTTTTTTGTTCCAGTTGCCCAGCAGCGCATTAACGGCCGCAACAGCGCGTGCCGCATTGAATGAGTTGCGGTATTGGCAGCCAAAAGCACCGCGCCAACCCTGCTCGATGACGCCTTTGGAGCCGGCAGCACCAAGCTCTTTGGCGAGGTTGGTGATGGTCTCGGCCGAGATGCCGGTGAGAGTTTCTGCCCACTCAGGCGTATATTTTGTCAGCTCAGCGGCCCACTCATCAAAGCCGGTGGTCTGTTTGGCGACAAAGTCCTTGTCGTAGAGTTCCTCGGCAACCAGTACGTGGGCGATGGCGAGCAAAAGGGCGAGGTCGGTGCCGGGGTTGATGGGTAGCCATTGGCTGGCAAAGACGCCCGAATTGTTCAGGCGGGGGTCCACAAGCACGACCTTCGTCCCGTTTTTCACCGCTTTGGCAAGCGTTGCCACGCTGCTGGGACGCAGGCCATCCCCGTAGCTGCGGCCGATAAAGACCACCAGCTTGGAGGAGGCGATGTCCGCGGAGAAGTTCGCGCTGCCAAAAGTCATTTGATACCCGCTCGAAAGCGACAGGTTACAGGTCGCGTTATGGGTGTAGTAGTTGCTCGAGCCCAGCGCGTTGATGAAGCGCTTGCTATAGTATTTGCCGTTGGGACGCGGGTCCTCAACGATGGCCAGAGCTTCGGGACCGTCTTTGGCCAAAATCGCCTTGACCTTCTCGCCTATTTCCCGATAGGCCTCCTCCCAACTGATTGCTGAGTAGCTGCCGTCCTCGTTGCGTTTCAGCGGCTCGGTAAGGCGGTCGGCTGAATAAGCAATTTGCGAATAGCCGTGACCGCGGGCGCAGAGCGTCCCTTTTGAATAGGGATGAGCCTCATTGCCCTTGAGCTTCCATAATCGCCCATCCTTAACATAGGCGATGACGCCACACTTGTTGGTACAGGCATTGCACGTTGTGGCAACCGTTTCATAGCCCGTTCCCTCAGCGTGGGCGCTTGAACTCAGCCAGGAGCTGAGGGTGACCATCCCTGACGCCATCAGCGCCGCGGTGGCGGCTGAGCCCGTCAGGAAGGTCCGTCTCGATACTATCTGTTTGTTCATACCTTCTCCTTTCATGTAATACACCCTGCCCGGTTAGTTTTGGGAAGTGCCACACATCTCTTCTGGGCCTGTCAGCGATTCCCAATAAAGCGTTTCGAGGCAGGCGTTGAGCAGGATGGTGATGGCGATAAAGACCCGGGCGGAGGGTATTTTGCCGGGCAGAGCGTCAAGATAGTCTGGCAGCCAACTGAGATGGTCATCGATGAACTGATGCACATCGGCGACGCTGCCATAACAGATGAGCAGCCCCAAAACGTTCAGCTCAACGACCAGGTGGTCGGGCGGCAGCGAAGCGTCTGTGGTGACGGTAAGTTCAAACTGCCTCAGGAGGCTGGCCATATGTGCCGCCGCGTCACCGTTATACAAGCCCGACTGGCGGGCGAAGGGAAGCGAGGCGGATTCCTGTCGCGTCCAGCGACTATGTAAGGATTCAATGGGGAGCACGCTGACGGGCAGGCCGCCGACGAGATGTCTGCGCGCAAAATCCAACTGTGTCTCAAAACGAGGAGCCCGCAAAAGCTCGTCTACCTCAAGCGAGAAGCCTGCCGTTTTGCGAAGCCATAGGGACAATGAGGTCTCGGCGGGCAGTTGCCTCAGCGACCAGCCTCCCGATTGATGCCCCGAGAGCCGTCTGATGAGGAATTGCTCAAAGACCCCCCGCTCGAAAGCCTCCCGTCTCTCAAGTGTCCGCTGGATTGAGCCGATAAAGCGCTGCCAGGTATTGTGCTGCTCGAGTCGCTTCCAACTCTCAGGCTGTGGTCGCAGATAAAACAGTGAAAAGCATGACAGCATCTCATCGATTTCCTCGATGCGGCTTTCTGTCTCGCTTGCGATGCGGCTCTCCATGCGGCTCTCCATCACACTCGCGATGCGGCTCTCTGCCTCAGCTATTTGCTCGGTATCCATGCGCTTCTCCTTTTACTCCGAACGCCCTGAAGATACCCATCTCCTACCCGTTATTCGATGCTCTTTTTTGAGTAACGTGGTAATAAACGGATAATGACCGGGCTATCCGTGTCCAATCAGAGACTGGTGCCTGTCAGGCAAGGTGATATGTGTGGTACTATGAAGTCTCTGCTGGTATGCAGCATAGAGGGGAAAACGAAAGGCAGGCTACATCAGTTACTGATGAAGTACGCCAATAGCATGCTTTCTCCGTATTTCATCAGAAACTGATGATAATGATGACTCGAGATAATGATGACTCTACTCAGATTTTCTTGATGTTGGTTTCAAACCGTCAATGAAGCCGTCAAAAGCATGATGTACTGCCTCACTCGCGACTGTTGCCGCCAGCGCCGTGTTAGAAAGAAGCCGAGCCTTGGCACCCATCGAAAACCGGGAGGAAGCTCCCGCATTACATAAAAAGATTCGTTTTCATCATCTTGGCATGGGATTTTTCTGGGCGTGCAGTATGCTCTGTCACCGCAGCTCATTGTTGCTGCCGCAGAGTTCCCAATCCAGTTATCTTGTCAGCACGCTCGTCCTGTTCTCGTTTACCGTCAATATCATCACGATGTTGAGCATCTGTGCCTACCTGAAGAACAAACCGGAACGAATCGCGCAGATACCAACCGCGCTGTTTGTGACCAGCGCGTCGCTCGGCGTCATCTGTTACAGCATGGTGGCCTTTGTGGATGAGGAGCTGGCCATGCCGTTGGTACTGCTTGGCGGTTTTCTGACCGGCCTGGGCTTCGGTTATCTGTGGGGTTCTTGGGCGGAGGTCTATGGGCGAATTCATCCCGCTCGCAACGCGGTTTTAATGGTGCTGGTGTTCATCTTGACGATTGTGATTTTCTTTGTCATCTCAGGCGCTGAAGAATTTCTCAAAATACCGGTAGCCTTTTTGATGATTCTGTTGCCACCGGCCTCCTCTCTTTGTCTGCGGCGTTGTCGCGCCGAATTAGGACCGGTGAGCTACCGCCATGAGACGCATGTCTATCTCGACGCGCTCGGTTCGCTCTGGCAGCTGTTGTTTGGAGCCATTGTGCTGTCGTTTTTGTTCGGCTTTGTCTGGCAGCTCACGGTGATTTTTGTCGGCTCGGTCAATGAGGCCCATCGCATCCCGTTGTTCGCTAATCTGATTGTTGGGCTGGCTATTTTAGGCTTTGTCGTGTTGGCTAAACGGCGAATCAACCTCGACGTCATCTATCGCTTCATCGGCCCGACCATCGTGGGCTTCTGTTTGCTGGCACCTTGGTTTTTGCAGAGCACGCCGGTTATGCTCAACGCCATCATGAGCACCGGGTTTGGCGTCTTTGACATCGTCATCTGGTACATGGTCGCCGAGTGCAGCTATGACCGACAGGTCTCCGGCTTTATCATCGGCGGCATTGTCCGCTCGGTTTCCCTGATTGCCCGTCTGGTGGGAATCGTCGTGGCTTCGCTGTTTGTCACCCTGCCATCTGGTTCGGACATCTTACTGTTTGCCCTGTTTGTGGGCAGCGGCTATCTGCTGGTCATCTGGCTTTTTTCCTATCGGCGCCATCTACGCCACGCAAGTCATGAACAGGCAGGTAAATCTTTGGGTAACAGCTCGTTTGAGGAGGGCTGGCAGACGAGGGAGATGAGAGAGGCGGCGGGGTCAACTGGGACAGTGGGGGCAACAGGAGCGGCGGGGGCTTCGACAACCGCCGAGTACAATTTGATGGAT
>JAISFJ010000067.1 GCA_031263665.1 Coriobacteriales bacterium | reverse complement strand
AGCCGCACCATCCGCGGAAGCCGCAGAGCGCGTGTTGTTAGCTGCTTTTGCCCTGCTCGTGCGCCTGGCCTTGACCTTGCCTCTATCGGTATTTTTGGCCATGCCTGCCGTGTCGTCTTTATCGGTGCTGCCGATGTCGGTAGCGGTTGTGTCGGTCACCCCAGCGGTCACTTCAGCGGCTGCGTCAGCGGCTCCTACGAGAGGAATCTCGGGGTAATCTTCACCTAAGGCCTCGTAACTCATGGTTGCGTTCAGGTCGACCTTTGCGTCTGTGTTCGAATCAGTCTTTGTGGTTGAGCGGCTCTTTCGCGTGGATTTCGCACGTGCGTTTGTTGGCGTCGCGTCGCCGTCTTTGGCACTGTCTTCGGCGCCGTTCTGAGAAGAAGCGGAGGTTTTGGATTGCGACCTGGCCTTTTTGGCTTTGCCTGAAGTCGAGCGACCAGAGGCAGAGCGGCGTTTGCTCTGCTTCGCCTTTGTGTCGCTTTTGTCGTCTGGCTGCTCTTCGTCTTTCAGGAAGTCGTTTTCCCTGAGAAAAGAATCAAGATCGAAGTCGTCGGAAGACACACCCTGCGCGTCAACGGCCCCATCCTTCATGTCAATACTCTCTCCGATTCGTGTCCCACAAGCAATCTCAACAATATCGTAAGAAACATTTTACCTTAAATCGACGAGGCTCTGTCAGGAAAGTGCACTGAGCGCAAAGGAACGGCAACGCCCTGGTGTCAAAAGCCTGACTTGAATTACAATGGGGCTTTCCGACAGTCCCTTGGAAAGGTTTTATGCACTCGTTTGAATATATACTCATTATGCTTGGAGCCGTGCTTCTCTCCAACCTGATAAGCCGGCAGTTCCCACGGGTTTCAACGCCGCTTGTGCAAATTGCGCTCGGCATTGCCCTCACTTTGCTGCCTATCAGTTTTGAGACGGAGCTCGACCCTGAGCTTTTTTTGGCACTTTTTGTCGCGCCACTGCTCTTTGAGGACGCGAAGAAGGCCGATAAGCCCGCGCTTTGGCGCCAAAAAAGCCCCATCCTGCTTCTCGCCTTAGGTCTCGTGTTCGCGACGACCTTTGTCGTGGGCTTTTTCATCCATTGGCTCGCGCCCCTGATTCCGCTCGCTGCCGCTTTTGCCCTGGCCGCCGCGCTTGCTCCCACCGACGCCATCGCTGTCACCTCGCTTAAAGAGAACTCCACGATTAGCGAGAGCCAAAGCCATGTGCTCAAAGGTGAATCACTGCTCAATGACGCTTCGAGTATCGTCTCGTTTCAGTTCGCAATAGCGGCGGTGCTCACGGGCGCTTTCTCTTTAACCAATGCCAGCATGACCTTCCTGTTCATGTTTTTTGGTGGCCTCATAGTCGGGATTGTCCTCATGGTGCTTCGCGCGTTGCTCGTGCGCTGGTTGCACGCCAGCGGCATCGAGAATATCACGTTTCACGTGCTGTTTGAGGTCATTACCCCATTTCTCGTATTCCTGATTGCCGAGGGGCTTCACGTGAGCGGAATCATAGCCGTTGTCGCCGCGGGAATCGCCTACTCGTTTTCGCCGCACCAACGCTCACCTCGTAACGCTCGCTATAATATCGTCTCCACCAGCGTCTGGTCGGTTGCCTCATTTTCGCTCAATGGCCTCGTCTTTCTCATTCTCGGCACGCAGCTTCCCTATGTCATCCAGCGCGTTTGGAGCACCTCGGCGGCGGCGGACAATCTTCTCATCATCTTCATTGTCCTCATTTTGCTCACCATTCTTGCGCTGCGCTTTGTTTGGGTGCTCGTCATGCACCGTAACGTTGACCTTGCAAAACGAGGCGTCGCGCCCGTTGCTTATGAGGCTTTCGGCGAGAGGCTTGTGGCGGCAAAATCCCTCGATGAGCCATCGGCGCTGACGGAGGGCTTTGGTGTTATGGATGAGGACGAACGCGCGTTTACGGTCGAGCAAACCCTGTCCAGCGAGCGCGAAGAAAGGAAGAATCGGCACAAAAAGAGACGGATGTTGCGCCGCCAGGACAAGGCCCGCCAAAAAGCGGCCGCCCGCGCCGATTCACGGTACTGGTCGCTGCATCTCCACGATGCTCTGTTGCTCAGCTTGAGTGGTGCAAAAGGCGCAATCACGCTGGCGGTGGTGCTTACGATTCCTCTAACGCTCAGCGATGGGACGGCTTTTCCCGAGCGCGACCTGATAATATTTTTGGCATCAGGAGTCATTTTGCTCTCCTTGTTGTGCCTCAACTTCCTCGTACCACTGGTGGCTCCCAAAAAGGCAGAAAAGGCCAGGCCAGAGCATGAAGTCGATGCCATTGTTGGCATCTATCGAGCGGTTATCAGCAAGTTGGTCGACGCCATGGAGGTCAGCGAGAAGGCCGCGACAGAAGAGGTCATCCGGCAATATTACACGCGCATTGAGGCGCTTAAATCCAATAACCAGTTGGTCGATGAAGAGGACGCCGCGGTGCGACGGCTCATTCTCGAATGGGAGCGCGAGCACACCCGTGAACTCATAAGTCAGGGGAAGGTGAGTACGCTCGCCGGTATTTTTTATATCGACCAATTGAGTCGCATTCTCGCACGTCTCCAACATCATAATGCGATTGGCTGGGAGATTAAGGGGTTTTCGGAACAGTTTGTTTCGCGTTTTCGGCAATATCGACAGCGAAAGAAGCAACGGGACAAGCAGCGGGAGAACTTTAAGGCCGCCAAGGGGCAGGACCGGAAGGTGCTTCGTTTTGAGGTTCGAGAACTCACTGTGGAGAATTATCTTCACGTGCAGAAAAAACTTGAGGAATACGCGCAAAAACCGGATGCCCCCACCAAGGCGATTGAAATTATCAGTATTGAACTCGAGCGTCGTATAGAGCGACTCAGAAACCCGCGGGGCTTTTTGACCACCGCGCGCGAGGGTTTTGCGGACCGGTCGCTCGAAATCGAGGCACGTGCGCTCGGCTTTGAACGCGAGGCCATCAACGAAGCGGTGGAGCAATGCCGGATAGGCCGAACCACTGCCAAGCAACTGCGAGATAACGTCGCCATGATGGAACTCGACATTGAAGAGCAGTTGGAATAAACTACTGATTCACGCTGTGCGAGGCTCACAGTGCGCAAAACGCGCGTGAAACGGTGCAAAGCGTATGCAAAATGCGCGTGTGTATCATGTGCATCGTGTGCGAGAACGTGCGTGTGAGAAGAGCGGCCCTCAGTTGGGCCGCCTGTCTGTGGTGGATATTGGGACATCGTCCAATGGTAGGACTCTGGTTTTTGGTGCCAGCTATGTAGGTTCGAATCCTGCTGTCCCAGCCAGCATTTTCTTTGGGAAGTGCTGCTTTAGCCAGTATCTCAGTAGCGCCCCATCAGCGCTTTTTTTGAGAAGGAGTGTACGGTCGGCATGGTCTATCGAAAGCTCAATTGTGACATCGAGCAACGTATCGCCTCTGACCGGGAGGAAAACTGGAAAAATCCCTGGCGCACCAATGACGACGCGGCACTCAGGCGCAATCCGTCTCGCGACCAAATGACACTTTGGCGCCCCGCCTTTGTGCGGGATGCGGAAAAGATACTCCATTCTCCCTATTACAATCGTCTTTCCGACAAGACGCAGGTATTCTCGCTGTTTAGAAACGACGACCTCACTCGTCGCTCGCTTCACGTGCAACTTGTTTCGCGCACCGCTCGCAGTATCGGCGCGGCGCTCGGCCTCAACACCAACCTGATAGAAGCCATCGCGCTCGGCCATGACATCGGGCATACGCCTTTTGGGCATATGGGCGAGCGGTTTTTGTGCGCGCTGTATCACGCTCATGACGGGCGCTATTTTGACCATAATGTACACAGCGTGCGCGTGCTCGACGGCGTTTTTTGTCACAATCTGAGCCTTCAGACGCTCGATGGTATTTTGTGCCACAACGGAGAATTTGAGCGACAGGAATATAAGCCGCAGGCGATTAAGGATTTTGAGGCGTTCGATACCCTGCTCGAAAAGTGCTACACGCAAGGAGCGCGTGCCGACGGCCTTGTACCCTCAACTCTCGAGGGCTGCGTCGTGCGCGTCAGCGACATGATTGCCTACGTGGGAAAAGACCGTCAAGACGCCGAACGCGCGGCGGAGCAGCAAAACAGCTTGGCCTACGAGTCCACGGAGGTTGGCGTTCATAACGCCGAAATTATCAATAATCTTACGGTTGACCTTATCGAGAACAGCTACGGCAAAGACCACCTGCTCCTGAGCGAGACAGCGTTTAAGGCACTCCGTGACATCAAGCAGGAAAACTTTCAGCTCATCTACGGCAACGAATACGTCAATCGTACGAGCGAAGATGTGGTAGAAGCGATGTTTGAGCGCCTCTACGAGCGCCTGCGCCTTGACCTTGAAGAAAAAGACGAGAGTTCCTACATCTTTCGGCATCACGTCAATTTTGTTGAGCGCAGGCGCAAACTGTACCGTGACGAGCGCCCCTATCGAGAAGAACAACCCGACCGCATTGTCGTCGACTACCTCGCCAGCATGACCGACGACTACTTTGTCGACCTCCACGCACTACTCTTCCCCCACGAAACAACCATCGAATACGTCCCCTATTTCAAATAAATTTCAGATAAGATACCATCACTGTCCGTCTGCATCATCTGCGCGTTGCGAGTAGGGATTGGGCGAACTCTGTCCAGCCGTCGGCGGTCGGGTTTTCGGTGTAGAGGGTGACATTGCCGCGGGCGTTGCGTTTGTCGAGGGCGGCCTGCACGGCGGTTGAGTGCAGGGCGTTGGCCATCACGACCAGAGAGCCGGTGTGTTCTCCCATGGCCACATCGGCCGCCGCGTCTCCAATGGCAAGCGTTTGACCAGGTGCGATGTCTCGTCGTGCGATGTCTTTGGCGACCGCTGAGGCCTTTGAGACGCCACTGGGCATGAGGTGGTAGATATGTATCTCGGGACAATCGACGAGCGTGTGGGTCTGAGGGTGAATCTCTCCGTTGTCGAGAAGCAACAAGGGAAGATGTTCGCGCTCAAGCAGCGCAGCGGTACGCTCGGTATCGACAAAACCTCTCAAGGCATAGGTGACCTGTCGCTGGTTGGGAGACTGGTTGGGATAGAGAAAGTGCGGTTCGAGCTTGCCGGGAAAGGCGGCGAGCAAGCGCTCGATGACTCCGCTTTTTTGAATGAGATGGTAGGGGGTAAGGCCTTCGGGCAAAATGCCGGGCGCCAGGTCAGCGGCGAGGGTGACGTTTTCCCACTCGCCCAGCTCATAGCTGACGCGTGCACCTGCGCCTGCGCCTTCTATCACCAGACAGCCCAGTTCGCCGATGAAGGTCTCGAGATTAAGTATGCGCAACAACTCTCTGCCCTGGTTTCCGTCGCGCCCGGTGACGATAATAACCTCTATACCAGCACGTTTGAGGGCAACCAGGGCTTCGGCTGTTGCCGTTGATGGCTCGCCAGCGTGATTGGCAAGCAGTATACCACCCGGCGCGAACAGCGTGCCATCCAAGTCGGTGTAGATATGGGTGATGTGCTCAAGGTAGGGCCTTGCCTGGGGCGCCGTTACCGGGATGAGCCAGGGTGGGGCAAAAATCGCGCTTGCGGTATTCGGCTTGTTTACCGTATCATTCATGCTCGGCCTTTCGGGGGTAAAATCATTCATAGGAGTAACTCGTTTCTTGAGTGGGCACGAGCGCTCCCTAAGAAGGCAGTCTCAAGTATACCAGCCAGGCATAACAAAGGGAGAAGGAGCTTCATGTTCTCAGAACGCATACAGTCACGCATGATGCGCCTGCTCGGTCGTCGCTGCTTAACGTTTAAGCCCACCGGGCTTGCGCAGTTGCCCTCACCGCGTCCTGGTCAGGAATATATGCTCTACATCCATGTGCCGTTTTGCGAGAAACTCTGCCCCTACTGCTCGTTTAACCGCTATCCCTTTTCCGAGGCGCGCGCGGTGCCGTACTTTGAAAACCTGCGGCGCGAGATGCGAATGCTTAACGAGCAGGGCTACGACTTTGTCTCGCTGTACGTTGGTGGCGGCACTCCCACCATTATGATTGACGAGCTCTGTGAGACCATCGACTTGGCGCGCGAGATGTTTTCTCTGCGAGAAGTTTCGAGCGAGACCAATCCCAACCATCTCATACCCGAGATTGTGGATAAACTCTCACAGCGCGTACAGCGTCTGAGCGTGGGGGTTCAAAGCTTTGACGACAGTCTGCTCAAGCAGATGGAGCGCTTTGGCAAGT
>JAISFJ010000033.1 GCA_031263665.1 Coriobacteriales bacterium | reverse complement strand
CAACAGTTGATGGAACATGGGATGCAGATGATGTGAGTTTTACCGCTTCTGTTGATAATGAGAACAGCAAGCTGGCAATATCTGTAAACCTCAGCGAAGACAATCCAGGCATCGCCCGTTTTGAACTTCGCTTGGTTTGGGATGACTACAAAACCTCTTTCACCTCCTATACCGCTAACGCCGACTATCAAATTGCTGGCGAGATATTCAATCCAACAAATCCAGCACGCACTTTCACCCGAAGCGCTAGCTACGACCAATTTCGGTTGACTGAGGATGGCACATTTTCTACAGGTGGTGGTACCTTCGCGATATTCAAATATGACATCGCGGAAGACCTTCCAGATGGTGACTATAGTGTTAAGGTCACCAGATTTAATATATCATCAGGTCCTGGTGCTATGACTGTTACCCCCGCTAATCCACAATACCTTAACTTCGCCGTCGCGCGCCATGAGGCTGGTACGCCTGTTGAATCAATTGAGCTTGACCCAGAGACCGCGTCGGTTCCTCTTGGTGGGTCGCTTACCCTTGACGCTCGTGTGTTGCCGGAAGACGCCGCTAACAAGGGGCTTCGTTGGGAGAGCAGCGATACTGCAATCGCTACGGTGGCAGATGGCGTGGTGACGCCTAAGGCTGTTGGTACCACCACCATCACGGCGACCGCCCAGGACGGCAGCGGGGTATCTGCCAGCTGCGAGGTCACGGTCTATCAGCCGGTGATAGGGGTCGCGCTGTATTCGAAGTCAGAAGGAGGCAATGCAGGTCGCATCCCCTTCCTGCTTGAAATCGGTGATACGAGCGATATATTTGTTCGTGTCTTCCCGGAGGATGCTGCCGACAAATCCATTTCCAGCATGGTCAGTGACGATGAGGATGTGGCCACGGTTAGTTTTGTTGAGGATAGGTGGATGGTATCTGCAGTGGCACCGGGCATGGCGACGATTACCGCCACGACTACCGATGGAGGCTTTACCTCTGCTATCCATGTGGTGGTTGAAGCCACTGATACTGCCGACAAGCCGGTCGCCGCTATCGATGACGTCGAATACGATACCTTAGATGCCGCCTTTGCAGCCGGTCAGGACGGCGATACTATCGTGTTGCTTAGAAATCAGTTTTACGGGGCGGACCTGCTCAGTATAGAAGAAAGTACCTGTTCGCTGGACTTTAATGGCTATACGTTGTATGTGCGTGGCATTGCTCTTACTGCTGTTTATCAGCCTTCAGGAAACTACGAGACGGTGGTCACGCCACAGATAAGCAATGGCACTCTGGTTCTCTGGGGGGACCAAGGGCTCATCTCCGATGGCCGGGGCAAACTAAGCACTGCGCGAAGCCATAGCGTGGAAAAGCTAAACAACATGGTGATTTACGGTGGTGTGGTCGGCGGCATTACGATAATCGAGGATTGTACCATCGATGCTGGCAGCGGTATCGGGCTGGAGGGTGGCGTCCGCGGGGGAATATACGGCGATACTACCATAAAGGGCGCCACCGCTTTTGAGTGGGTTAACGATACTAACATCTACGGCGGCACGTTCATCGGTCTTGTCTGCCAAAAAAGCGGGGGCTACAATGGGAGCTTGTATCTCTCTGGTGGAAGATTCGACACCCTATTCTACGACACTCACCTAAGGCTCTTCGTCAAATTCGGCCCAAGCCTGCGTTTGAGCGCCGAGCGCTACGAGGATGGCTACTATCACGTTGAAGAATACGAGGCCTTCTCAACCGCCACCTTTACTCTCGACCCTGCCGACGCGACCGTTGAGGTCACCGATGCCGAGGGCACGCTGTGTGCTCCAAGTGAAGATGACCCCATGACTTACGTAGTGTTACAGGCCGGCAGCTACCAGTTTACGGTGTCTAAGGAAGGCTATGACACGAAGGCCGGCAGCTTCCAATTCCTCGGCAAAGACAGCCTTGCGCTGGAGGTAAGCCTTGTACCGACAGAAGACGGAACAATACAATACGTTGACCCTGGCGATATCATCCTGTTCGGTGGCACCTACTATCTGCGTCAACAAGATGCCAATGATATAGGCAACATAGCTGTCTTGACCACCGAGCCGGTGGAGATAGTCGGTAAGGGAATCGGGCCAGAAACAAGTGAACTTTTTAAGTCCATCACCTTCAACTGCGTTGAGGGCGCCAATATGACCATCTGTGACCTTTGGATGTACGGTATTCTCGACTTCACGGGTGCGTCAAACACCTTGACCCTCAAAGGCGAAAACGTGTTGGAAACTTTGGCTAGTGGCGACGGCTATGGACCAAACGGCTTCATCCATGCTGCCAAAGGCACAGAGCTTGTCATTAACGGCGGGCCGGACGGCACGGGAACGCTGTATGCGTATAAAGATGGTGCGGGTGCGGGCATCGGCGGCTTTGTCAACGAGCCTTCCGGCACCATCACCATCCAAAGCGGCCACATCTTTATCAAGGGTACCAGGACCGGCCCGTGTATCGGCGGCGACGGCGGCATGACCTCCTTCACGTTAGGCATCCCCAACGACCCCATCACCATAGCCGGTGGTGAGGTGGTGCTCGTTAACAAGGCATGGGGAGACGCCATAGGGGACGGCTATCAGTCGTCAAGCGCTGGCCCTGTCTTTCTCAAGGGCGGTAACCTCACCATCATTGGCGATTGGCAAGGTGATGCCATTGGTCGGCGTGGCTCCTTTACGATGACGGGTGGTTCCTTCAGGGCTACGCGTACGGGCAACTCGCTTTGGGGCGACTACACCGAAAGCTATCAGGTGCTCGACTACAGCAAACTCCTCGCCCCCCGCCTGACCGCAGACGGAGAGGCTGCCTACGTGCTTGCGTTTGATACCGCACAGCTTTCTGAGGCTGCCGACAGCTTTGATGTGAGCATAGACGGCGTGCCCTTCTACTCTGGCGGCCTGCACCGCTTCTACTACGGAGCCTCCACCACCTACACGCCGGATAACTTCGATATTGCTACGCCAGAAAGCACCTTTGACACCAAGCATGGCTCCGGCACCTACTATGACACCAATCTCTACTTCCTCGTGAGTCAAGGCACCCACGAGCTGACGGTCAACGGCGAGGACTTTGAAGCCACGTGGAACAGCGCCGACACGCGCTATGCGGATTCCTTTACCGTTGCCCCCGCAGGGTCCACAGACCCAGGCCCTGACCCTGACCCCGACCCGCTTGAGGTTGGCGACTTGGACGGCGACGGCAGTGTTACCGCCCTAGATGCCGTTAAAGTTGGTCGCATTGTCATCAGCGGCCCCGGTAGCGCCACGGCAGCCCAGCTCGCAGCCGCCGACATAGACGGCGACGGCGTCCTCACCATGGCCGACGTAGTCCGCATCCTGAGAAAGGCGGCGGGCCTGCCATAAAGAACGACCCAAACACACCTACTCGTTTCCTCATCTCCAGGAAAGGCCGCTACCCCAATAGCGGCCTTTCCACCTTTGTGGCGTGGGGGACAGGAGTTGGGACACTAGCCCCGGTCCCCCACGCCCGCACCAACCGGTGAGTATCAGTCGCGCCCGTCAGTCGTGTGTCGCACGCAGTGTGTTTGTCCCAGACGCAACCGCAAGGCGTGCTCTCTAAGTATTGGCTGCTACCGCAGCCAAGGCCAAGATACATTTTCGTCATGTGCGCCACGAAGGGGGAATCCAGTGAGAATGCGCTTTCAACCTTCGTCTTGCAAGCGCTGAGTCCGGTTGTACCTGAGGTAAACCTTGCACGCGCGCAGCGAGAATCCAGCGAATTGGGCGCCCTTTCTCTTTGCCCAACTTCGCAAGCTTAGAGAGCCCGCCTTGCGCTTACATGAGAGGTAAACATGCTGCGGGCGACACACGACTTTGTGACGCAGTTTGTGCATGGTTGGGATGAACCGGGGGCACATGTTGTTGCCTCAGTCACCGTCCAGGCAGAAGGCCGCGTACAGAGGCACTGATTTGATTTTATTGGTCAGGCCGAAGTTTAATGCTGTTATTCGCACCGAGAGCTCGGGGACATACTTTTGGGTGTACGAACGCAGGCTTGCAGAGTATTTGTGCTCACCGGCTTTAACTTCGGCAGGCATAATGTCCGAGCCTCCCTCAAGAAGAAAGTCGACTTCAGCGCTGTTGTCGCTCAGCCAATAGAATAACTCGCGATTGTTTGCAGCCAATTGAACAGCAACATAGTTTTCCGCCAAAACTCCTTTGAACGGTATGTCTCGATTCAGCATTATGTCAGCAAACGACAACTTGATGGCATTGCTTAGGAGTCCGGAGTCGTTCAAAAACAACTTGAAAAAACCTTCACGCTCATTGCCTCTCAGCGGTTTTTCTGGCTTGGTGACCTGCTGGCACTGCAACGCCATGCCACTGGATACCAACCAGTCCAATGCCGAGTAGTAATCGCGGCTCTTAGCGCCCTCCCTGACTTTGGAATACTGGAACTTCCTGCTGGTGTTACCCAGCTGAGCTGGCAGGGAAGAATATATCCGTTCAATTCTGGCTGCCTCGATTGGAGAGTCGATGTGCTTGGTCATATCAGCCAGATAGTCGCTGCGGATGTCGGTTAATATACTGGTATCAAAGCGAAGTATATCCTTGTCCTTGATAAGGTAATCAGACACTGCGGCAGGCATCCCCCCTATACACAGATATGACCGATACCTGTCCATGCAGCGCAGGTGCAGCGCATTGGCCATCTGTCGGTTCTCAGAAAAGCACGCGCATATCTCGTCCCGCAGCAATTCTTCGCCTGATGCCAACAGGAATTCCTCAAAATCCATCGTATGGAGATAGAGTTTCTTCACCTTGCCAACGGGAAATGCCTTCCTTAGCCTCTTGAGCTTTACCCCCAAAAGCGAACCGGCACAAAGCACCTTGTACGGCACGGGTGATTCGGCGAAGTATTTGAGCATGGCGATTGCGTCTTCTGATTCCTGTATTTCGTCAAAGAACAAGGCCGTTGTCGTAAAGTCGATTGAACGACCCGCATAAAGCCCCAGGCGGTCAATCTTTTGCTGCGTTGGGATGTCTTCTGCAAGCATTGTCACAACATCGGGCCTGTCGAAAAAATTGAACTCCACATAGTCGGCAAACTCCCGCTGGCAAAACTCTCTTATCAAATAGGTCTTACCTACTTGCCTGGCCCCTATCAGCATCAATGGCCTGAGGTCGTTTTGGGTCTTCCATTTTTGGATTGAAGCATAGAGTTTTCTTTGCATTGTTTTGTCCAATCGTACAGCCGCAACACTATCACCGAGTCGAGTATACACCAAATTGGTAGACCAAAGGGAAGAAATGCGCACCAAAATCATAGATAGTCAATTCAATTCGTACACCAAAAACTGTCTGCAATAAACAGCGAAAATCCCTACTCCAAGAAAGTACCGATTATGGCATGTACTACTAACCCTCTGCAAAGTTATGTAAATGGACGTAGACAGGGGAGACGTAGACAAGGAACCGTCCCCTGTCTACGGTTAAGGTGGCATCAGGGGAGCTGTGCTGTTTACATCGTGTGTGACAAAACAGTACCGTCCCCTCTGTCACACAACAACAGTGCGTCGCGCGCAGGAGTTTGTCTCCAAGCGCAATCGTTAGGCGCGCTCTCTAAAGTTGCGAAGTCGCGCAAAGAACGCGCGCGATTCGCTGGATTCTCGCTTCGCAAGAATGACGTTTTGAGAGATACCTCAGGTCAAAATAACTCATCTACCTGCAAAAACACACAGCCCCGTCATTCTTGCAAACGCTGAGTTCGGCTGTGGCCCAAAGTAAACCTCACACGCGCGCAGCGAGAATCCAGCGAATTGGGCGCCCTTTCTCTTTGCCCAACTTCGCAAACTTAGAGAGCGCGCTTTACGGGCGTGCGTAAAAGAGACGCCGTCGCGCGACGCACGATTGACGCGGGCGAGTGCGACGCACGATTGGCGCCCTGGGGCTTGTGGCCTTTCATATCATCAATAGGGCGAAAAGATAGTCTAATTACCATGTTTTCGACCGATTGAAGCAAAAATCTTTCTAAAATGGGCATCAAGAGGTCGAAAAGCACTATAATATACCATGTTTTCGACTGATTGAAGGTTTGGGCATACTCAGATTTTGCTACTATGAAGGAGATTCTATGAGAATCATTGGGAGAAACAAAGAGAAGGCCGAACTACAGCGCTATTATTCGTCTGGACAACCTGAGTTTGTCGCGGTATATGGACGCAGGCGCGTGGGGAAGACCTTCCTGATTAAAGAATACTTCAATGCCGAGTTTGCCTTTTACTTTACTGG
>JAISFJ010000018.1 GCA_031263665.1 Coriobacteriales bacterium | reverse complement strand
ACTCGCGGGCGTTAAAAACGTGCTCTCCAAGTCTTTGGGGACCAATAACGCGATGAACATCGTGAAGGCGGCTGCCCAGGGACTCAAAGAGCTTTCGAGCCCTCTTGAGGTCGCGCGACGTCGCGACACCACCGTAGCAAGAATCTATGGGTGGAAGGAGAACTAATCATGGCAGACGCTCGTAAAGACGCTCGCAAAAAAGCTCAAAAGACGCTCAAGATAACCCAGGTCAAATCGACCATCTCGTGTCCTGCCGACCAAGGAAAAACCATACGCGCGTTGGGCCTCGGCAAGATAAATCGTTGCGTTGAACAGGTGGATAACCCCGCGGTACGTGGTATGATTTTCAAAGTTAAACATCTGGTGAAGGTGGAGGAGATGTAAATGCAGTTACATGACTTGGCCCCGGCTCCAAACTCGACTAAGGCTCGTAAGCGTAAAGGGCGTGGTCACGGCTCCGGTCTCGGTAAGACTGCGGGTCGCGGATATAACGGCCAGAAATCTCGCGCCGGCGGTGGCAAGAGCAATGGTTTTGAGGGCGGACAGACTCCGCTCGCGCGCCGCCTCCCCAAGCTGCCAGGTTTTAAGAACATCAATCGTGTCGAATACGTGCCCGTAAACGTTGAGCGTCTCAGTGGCGTTTATGAAAACGGGGACACGGTCGACCACGATTCGCTTGTTGAAAAAGGAATCATCAAGCGCGCTGATGCGCTTGTGAAGGTTTTAGGTTCAGGTGAGCTTACCAAAAGTCTCACCGTAAAGGTCGACAAGGTTTCGGGTAGCGCGGCCACTAAGATACAGGCCGCCGGCGGAAAGGTGGAGGCACCTTGTTAAGTGCAATCATCAATGCGTTTAGGGTTCCTGACCTTCGCAAGAAGATATTTTTCACCCTGGCGATTATCGCGCTGTATCGGCTCGGTTCTTTTGTGCCGGTGCCGGGCATACCGGCCAACGCGCTCGTCGACGCGTTTCAGGCATCGGCGAATAACACCGCCATGGTTTTCCTCAATCTGTTTTCCGGTAACGCGCTCGCGCAGTTTTCGGTGTTCTCGTTAGGCATCATGCCCTACATCACCGCCTCTATCATCATGCAGTTGATGCAGGGCGTCATACCGGCTTTGCAGCGTTGGGCGCGCGAAGGCCAGACCGGTCAGAAGAAAATCACCCAGATTACCCGCTACGTGACGCTTGGCCTCGGTCTCATCAACGCCATCGGTTATTTGCTGTTGTTTCAGAGCAGGCAATACGGCGTGGTGCTGACTCCCGAGTTGCCGAAGATGTTTACGAGTGTGGTCATCGTGTTTACGCTGGTAGCCGGCGTCGCCTTCATTATGTGGATGGGCGAGCTCATCACACAGCGCGGTATCGGTAACGGCATGTCGCTCATCATCTTCGCAAACATTGTTGCTGGTTTTCCGGGTGCCATTTTCGACTCCATCAATACCCAGAGCGCCGCGTTTACGGTGCTCATCATCGTCGTGGTGCTTCTCGTGATTCCCGGTATAGTCCTCATTGAGCGGGCGCAGCGCCGTATTCCCATCAACTACGCCAAGCGTATTCAGGGGCGGCGCGTCATGGGCGGAACATCGACCTATATTCCCCTCAAAGTCAACGGTGCCGGCGTCATCCCCATCATCTTTGCGAGCGCTCTGCTGTATTTTCCGGCGCAGCTCGCCGCTTTCTTTAACGTAGGGTGGCTTACCAGCTTGTCCAACGCGCTTGCAAGCGATAGCTGGATTAACTGGGTGATAAACTTCGGGCTCATCGTGTTTTTCTGCTTCTTTTATACGTCGATGGTCTTTAACCCCAACGATACTGCCGATAACCTGCGCAAACAGGGCGGGTTCATACCGGGCGTTCGTCCTGGTGTCAATACGGTGCAGTATATCAAAAATGTGTTGAATCGGATTACCCTGCCGGGTGGCATCTATATCGGCTGCATTGCCGTGATACCCTCCATTCTGTTTTCCATGACAGGCGACTCGCTCATAAGCGCCTTCGGCGGTACCTCCATCCTCATCATGGTTGGCGTCGCGCTCGACACCATGAGCAAGCTGGAAAGTCAGCTGAAGATGCACCATTATGAGGGCTTCTTCAAGTAGATTCGAAGGTTGGTTTTACGTTCATAGTCGCATACCAGCCTTCTCATCCGCATAATTTGTGTTTAGAAGGAGGATTGCATGAATATTGTTTTGTTGGGTGCGCCAGGTGCGGGCAAAGGAACGCAGGCCGCAAAGCTCGTCGCCGAATATGATATAGCGCACATCTCGACCGGTGATATTTTGCGCGCGGCCGTCAAAGCGTCAACCCCGCTTGGACTTGAGGCAAAATCCTATATGGATAAAGGGGAGCTTGTGCCGGATTCCGTCGTCATCGGCCTGGTGAAAGAACGCCTGCAGGAAAAGGATACGGAAAAGGGCTTTATACTCGACGGCTTTCCTCGCACCACGACACAGGCGGTTGCGCTTGCCAGCGAACTGTCGGAGCTTGGACGCGACATCGATGCCGCCATAGCCGTGCAGGTTGACCCTGAGGTCATCGTCAAGCGGCTGACGTCACGGAGGCTTTGTCAGAGTTGCGGCTACATCGGTTCGCAGGCCGACGCAAGCTGTCCGCAGTGCTCAGGCGAAATGTATCAGCGCGACGATGACCAACCGCAGACCGTGCGAAACCGCCTTGCGGTCTACGAGCAGTCGACCGCCCCGCTCATCGACTACTATCGAGGCAGCGATTTACTCGTCGAAATTGACGGTGACCGTCCCGTCGACAATATATTTGCCACCATCAAAGCGACACTGAATCAGCGCCTGGGTTAGGGCGATGAGTGGCGATGAGATGTTCGGGGCTTATAACAATGGATAAGACGTGATACATCTTAAATCTGTTGCCGAGATTGAGGCCATGAAGGAAGCCGGACGCGTGAGCGCCAAGGCTCTGCGGAAAACAGGGGAGTTGGTGCGGCCGGGCATCTCGACGCTTGAACTCGACCGATTCGCCGAAAATCTCATCCGTATGGAGGGAGGAGTCCCCGCTTTTTTAGGTTATGGGGGCTTTAAGGGCAGCATCTGCTCATCGGTTAACGACCAGATAGTCCACGGCATCCCGTCGCGGGAGGTCATCTTGCGCGAGGGCGACATCATCTCCATCGATACCGGCGCGATTATCGGTGGTTGGGTGGGGGACAACGCCGCGACTTTTGCGGTGGGCGAAATTGCTCCTGAGACCGCGCGTTTGCTTGCGGTTACCGAGCAATGTATGCTCAAAGGGGTCGACACCGCTCGGACGGGCAACAGGCTCGGCGACATCGGCTACGTGGTGCAGCATCTCGCCGAAAGCGAAGGTTTCGGTGTGGTGCGCGAATACGTCGGGCATGGGATTGGTCACGACATGCACGAGGACCCCAACGTCCCAAACTTTGGCAGAAAGGGACACGGAATTAGGCTCAAGAAAGGTATGGTGCTCGCCATCGAGCCCATGATTAACCTCGGAAGCCATAAAACCAGAGGCCCCTTTGATGACCGCTGGACCGTCTATACGGCCGACGGCGCCCCCTCAGCACACTTTGAAAAGACCGTCGCCATAACCGAAGACGGCCCGCTCATACTCACCGCCGAGTAGCCAAAGCCGATTTTCAGGAATGCTCCTGCCCGTCACCGCTACATCGCTGCGCTTCCTTAGAGTGACGGGCAAGCGGTTTCGAGAAGTATCCTTTATTCAGATGGGTAGCTGGTAAAGCTACTTTGTTGTCACGAGTTCCTTAAAATACGTGGCGAGATAATCGGCACCCAGAACTTCGAGCTTCTCATAGGCGGCAAGGAGCTTTTTGCCTTCAGACGTGAGTGTTGAGCCACGCGCACCGTCGCGGTCGGTGAGAGTAAAGCCAAATCCGGCTTCGGTCTCTTTGAGGATACGCCAGGCCTTGCTGTACGCCATGTGAATCTTTTTGGCCGCGGCGTTAAGAGAGCCTAAGTCGGCAACGCCACGTAACAGCGTGGCAATACCCTTGCCAAAGGTGCCCTCATCAACGCTTTTACCTGCGTAAATGGTAAGCCGGAGTTGTAGGCCGAGATGTTTCATACTCTTCATGTTCGGTTTCCTTATCAATAATCGTAGTCTTTTACCAAAAGGCCGCTAAAGTGCCAGCCAACAGTCCTCTTCTATAGTCCCTCTTTTTACCCAATAAGGCAAGTGCGAGAATAATGCTAATTTAAGAATAGTCATAAAAACACTCAAGATTGCCCAAAGACAATTGTTCTCCTGAGCTGCCTTAGAATCCGAAGTGTAAGACGAGTTATGCGATGTACTCTTTCGCTTACGATGAGGGTCGCGACATCAGCAAAAATGGCAAGGGCGGTTATTCGAAACGCCTTTTGAACCGCGGTCAGGCAGCGTCAACTCCCAGAAGCGCTTTCGCGGCCAGGCCGATGACAAACGAGATGGCCGCGACACCGAGGCTGATAGCCGCCATGTGGCCAAAACGACTCCAAAACGGCAGACGCTGCGCAACGGAAAGATAAAAGTTAAATGCAAAGATGATAAGAATGCAAGAAGCCAACATGATGATAAAGGCGAGCAGGTAGAGGTGCTCATCTAACACCAGATAGGGGGACACCAGTATGGCTACCGTTATGAGATAGGCAACTCCCGTGTAGAGCGCCGCCTTGAGCGGATGTGGATTGTCATCGGCTTTTTCCGCGAGATAATTTGAGGCGCCCATCGAAAGCGTTGCCGCGATGCCGGTGATGATTGCCGCCAGCGCGACCACGCGGGTGTTCATCAGCGCAAACGTGAGGCCGGCGATGGTTCCCGTCAGCTCGACAAGCGCATCGTTTAAGCCGAGCACGATGGCGCCCACGTATTGCAGGCGTTCTTCGTCCAGCATCTCGACGAGTTTTTCTTCGTGTGCCTGCTCATGGGCGATGATGGTTTTTATTTCGGGAATGGCGGTGCTGAGCTTGCCATATGCTTCGGCGGTGCGGTCTTCGCCACGTTCCATGATGCGTAATACGAAGGTGTAGCCGAGCAGAATCATGAACAGGATGAGCAGGGTTGTTTTGACCTTGTTGGCGACAACGTCAACTCCGGTATAGCGCTTCCACACCTCGTAATGGTCGCGCTCTTCTTGAGCTATCTGTTCGAGTGTACGGCGGTGCGCCTCGTGTTTTTCGGTTTTTGCCATGCGTGCGTAGACAATACTGTCGGTCGCTTCAGCTTTCTGAAACACCAACAAGGTTTTTAAGGTAGCTTTATCCAACGTAAGGGACATGGCAATCTACCTGCCGGTTTCTGGGACGCTCGGAAAAAGCATGACGGTTTGCTCTTATCTATTCTCATCTATTCTTGTCTGCTCGTGCCTACTTGTGCCTACTTGTTGCCCTCTTCGCGTCGTGTCTGGTAATCGGCGATGAGTTTTTTGGAGACATCTCCAGGAACTTCCTCGTATCCCTCAATCTCAACCGAATAGGAGCCCACGCCGCGCGTCATGGAGCGCAGGTCACGTGCGTAGGTGACAACTTCTTTGTAGGGCACGCGCGCCTTGACGACCGTGCGGCCATTTTCATCGGTCGCCATGCCGGCAACGCGTCCGCGGCGAGTCGAAAAGTCGCCCATGATGGTTCCCGCGTACTCTTCAGTCACGCTGACTTCGAGGTTTGCCATGGGCTCGAGAAGATAGGGGTCCGCTTTCTCGCAGGCATTGCGAAAGGCCAGGCGTCCGGCCTGCTTAAACGCCATCTCGTTTGAGTCAACCGAGTGATAGGAACCGTCATAAACAGTGGCTTTTACGTCGACAAAGGGGTCATCGGTTAAAAATCCTTCCACCATCGCGTCGCGCAGGCCTTTGTCAACCGCGGGGATGAGGCCGCGCGGGATGCGCCCGCCAACAACCGCGTCAACAAACTCATAGCCGCCGCCCGGATTGGGCTCAAGACGCACCCAACAATCCCCAAACTGTCCGGCACCGCCCGTTTGCTTCTTGTGCCTGCCCTGCGCCTCCGCCTTTCTGCGGATGGTCTCGCGATAGGGCACCTTTACCTCAAGCAGCTTCGCCTCAACATTGTTGCGTTCTTTCATGCGTGACAAGATGAGGTCAACCGAGCCTTCGCCGAGGGTGGTAAGTATCGTCTGATGAGTCTGCTCGTCTCGGTGCAGCGTGACGCAGGGGTCGATTTCGGCATACTTTGCCAAAAAATCGCCGAGCTTGTCCTCGTCTTTTTGGTTCGCGGCCTCGATGGCCACCGGATACAGCGGTTTAGGAAAGGGAAGCGGAGCAATTTCGAGCTTGCCGGAGACGGAAAGGGTATCGCCCGTATGTGCTTCGAGTTTTGGCAGTACGACGATGTCGCCAGCCTTCGCCGATTTCACGTCTTCGGTTTCCTTGCCGCACATGATGTAGATGTGTGCAATGCGGTCTTTCTTTTTTGTTTTCGCGTTGATGAGCTCGGTGCCTGGTTCGAGCACGCCGCTGATAACCTTTACAAAGCTCAGCCGTCCGACAAAAGCATCCGAGACGGTCTTAAACACAAAACAGGCCGCCTCGCCGCTCTCGTCGATGTGCAGTTCTTCGCCGTCGGGCGTAGGGATGGGGCCGTGCGCGTCGGGCGCGGGAAAATAGGTGACGATGTCGTCCATGATGCCCTCAATGCCCTGTTCAACGAGGGTGGAACCGACAAAGACGGGGATAAATATCTCCTGGGCGATGGCCTTGCCGAGCAGACTTTCGAGTTCTTCTTGCGTGAGTTGCTCTTCGCCATCGAGGTATTTCATCATGAGGTCATCGTCGGCTTCGGCAACAAGGTCACAGAGTTTGTCGCGCGCGGCGGCGGCGGTATCGGTGTATTCGGCGGGTATATCGGTGACGGTTTCTTTGTCGCCCTCGTGATAGCGGGCCTTCATACGGATGACGTCAATGACCCCTTTGAAGTCCTTGTCCACACCGATGGGAATGGTCACCGCGCCAATGCGCTGGCCATACTGTGCGACAAGATTTGCGAAGGCGGAGTCGTAGTCGGCATGTTCGCGGTCGATATGGTTGATAAAAATAGCACGGCACAGACGCTCGCGCTCGGCCTCCTGCCAGAGCTTGGTCGTGTTGATTTGCGGGCCGGCAACGGCATCGACAACAAAGAGCGCCATCTCAACCGCTTCCATGGCCGCGATGCTGTCACCTAAAAAGTCGTCAGCCCCCGAGGTGTCGAGCACGTTGATTTTGAATCCCTTATAGGGAATGGGTGCGATGGCTGTTGAAATGGTGAATTGCCGCTTAATCTCCTCGGGGTCGTAATCGAGGTTGGATTTGCCGTCATGGGTCGTGCCCAGACGAGTGGTCTTACCCGAAAGATGGAGCATGGCCTCTGCAAAAGAAGTCTTACCTGCCCCATCCTGTCCTACAAGGACAATGTTACGAACCTGTTCAGTGCTCGGAGCTGCCAATTCAACCGCCTCCTTATGGCAGGACACCGCCTGCCCTCTCATTTTGGGAAACTTCGCAAAAACGCGTGGGTATCACTATAACAAAAAAACCGCTCGCTCGTTCAGACTTCGCCATCAATACCCGTGCAAGCGTATTTGTGGCGTTTCTGTTTGGTTTACTACCGCGTGCTTCTTCTTTTACGGACATTCAAAGGTAAACTTCCGTGCGCGACATGCTGGGTGTTTTCTGTCAGAATGGGATGAGGACATCGAGAACGTGAGAACGGGAGAAGTGGGCTGTTTTTATGACTCAAGATTGGATAACAC
>JAISFJ010000162.1 GCA_031263665.1 Coriobacteriales bacterium | reverse complement strand
ATTCCCATAGACTTCACGATTGACCACTGGACACCACTTGACGACACGAACCTGAATCTGTTCGCAACAAAAGGCACTCACGCGCTCAAGGTTAACGATGAGGACTTCACCGCCACCTTTGACGCTGAGACCGAAAGCTTCATCGTAACCCCCGGCGCTCCCGCGCCCCCTTCGGTAGGCCCGCCTCAAAGCGGTGACCTCGATGGTGACGGCCATCCCACCGCAGGAGAAGCCCTACAGGTCGCTCGCGCCGTCATCAGCGGCTCCGCGAGTTGGAGCCCCGAAAAGATAGCC
Source organism: Coriobacteriales bacterium (assembly GCA_031263665.1). GTDB lineage: Bacteria > Actinomycetota > Coriobacteriia > Coriobacteriales > UBA8131 > JAITEK01. The sequence continues at coordinate 2,790 of JAISFJ010000162.1, read as the reverse complement.
GCAGCCGACATGGACGGTGACGGCTACCTCACCATGGCAGACGTCGTCCGCATACTCAGAAAGGCGGCAGGCTTGTCCTAAACGTACGACCCAACCACACATACTCGCTTTCTTCTTGCCCAGGGGTGCTCGCAAGCTCCCACCCGACCTCGCTGAAAACGCAGTGCGTTTTCCGGGCGCTCGGTCCCCAGGAAAGGCCGCCCTCCTCCAATTGGCGGCCTTTCCACTTGTGTGTCGTCAATTTCAAACACAGTCAATATGATGTTACTAAGGAACGGTAAGAGAATAAAGTGGCAAAGAGTTATATTGATTGTTCAGAGCAGCCGTTTTTCGTCGCTTTCACTACAGTCCTGTATGTCCTCAATAAATACGGTATCGTCCGCAATCTCATAGACAATTCGATAGCGCTTCGCAGACAGCATCCAGCGATATTCGCCGGACGAGATGTTGGGTTTGTCGTAGAGGGGATTACGCTGAGGCATCTTCGCTAACGAGCGGATGTCACGCGTCAAGGTATCCAACAACTTTGTCGCTGCCGCTTCGTTGACACGAGCCAGAAATTCAAAATGCTCAAGCATCCTGGCATGGGCCATAGGCGATACCAACACATTGAAAGAAGAGGTGTCAGGCGACATGCTGAGAGCCCTTGGAAATGGCATCGCGCATATCGGACTCGAACTCATCCACCGTCACGTAATCCACTCCATTGATGCGGTCCATTTTCGTCTGAATGAGTCGTAGCGCGGCAGACAACTCATCTTCTCTGCGGCTATAGGTCGCAATATCCATTATCACCGTATCGCCCTCGCCATTTTTTGTAAGGAAAACCGGCGCCTGGTTTTCCTTGCAGACGGTAGCGATAGCATTGTAGTTACGCCTCAACTCACTGGATGGCTTAATGATGGGCCTCATGATTTTGCTCTCCAAACAACTTTTTGAGGGAATCAGTATGCAAATAATACCACAAATACGGGTAATATGTTTCTCATGCTCATGGAAAATCCGCTGGGCGTGCTACCGTTCAGACCTTACCCCCCGTCCCCCTGGCACGTTGCATGTCAGTGTGCCACGCGTGCTTATCGCGAGCAGTGCCGTATAATGGAGAGTATGGATGTAACGGGCAAAAACCTTAAGCTTGGCAAAAATCCCATGCTTGGCGAAAACCGCGGGGCGGGCGAAACTCTTAGTCCCGCTCTTATCGCGCGCCTTGTTGAAGACGCGATACCGCGCCTTGCGTGCGAGTTGCGGCCGGATGTGAGAGCTGCCCTTGAGCGCGCCCTCAAAAGTGAGACGAGTGAGCGCGGGAAGATGGTGCTGGGGCAGCTCGTCGAAAATGCGCGAATCGCCGCGGAGCAAAAACTTCCTCTCTGCCAGGATACGGGAAGCGTTTGGGTGGCGCTTGAGGTGGGGGAGTATGACGCGCAGGGCAACGAAATAGCAATCTCTTCTAACATATTTAGTCTGGTAAACCGGGCGGTCGCGAAAGCCTATGCGGAGGCGGGGCTGCGCATGAGCCTCGTGCGCGACGCGCTCATAGACCGGAGCAACACCGGCGACAATACCCCGGCGTTTTGCGAGCTTTTTATCAATCCCGCCAAACGGGGGGCCGTTTTGCACATCATGCTCAAAGGAGGCGGCTCAGACAATGCCTCACGGGTCGTTATGCTCGCGCCGGGCGAGGGGACAGACGGGGTCTTGCGCGCGGTGCTCGGCGCGGTGCTCGAAAAAGGGGCGAGCGCCTGTCCGCCCCTCATCATAGGCGTTGGCGTCGGCTCGACCTTTGACAAAGTCGGGGGGCTTGCCAAGCGAGCTTTGCTCCGCACCTTGGATACGGCTAACCCCACACCGGAGTTGGCGGCTTTGGAGCGGCGCCTGCTTGCGAACATCAACGCCCTGGGCATCGGTCCCGGCGGTTTTGGTGGTGATGTGACGGCTCTGGCCGTGCATGTTCTTACCGCTCCCTGTCATATCGCGGCGCTGCCGCTCGCCATCAACATCGGCTGTAATTCGCTCAGAAGCCTCAGCATCGATTTGAGCGACCGACGGTTGATGACGGATAAGGTTTTGGCGCAAGCCGTCTCACCCAGTAAAGTCGTACCCGCTGGCGCTTCAGGGGAAGGTACCCGATGACCGCGCCCATCCGACTCGAGCTCCCCGTCTCGCGCAAGCAGCTCTGTGACCTGCGGGTTGGGGACGCGGTCGCGCTGTGCGGCAGCGTGTACACGATGCGCGACGCGGGCCATCGTCGTGCTCTTGAATATCTGGATGAGCACGGAGAGTTGCCCTTTGGCCTGGCGGGGCAGGCTTTGTTTTACGCGGGCCCCACTCCCGCGGCGGCAGGGCGTCCCTTTGGCGCGATAGGTCCCACGACGGCCTCCCGCATGGATTTTGCCACGCCGCGACTTTTGCGCGCGGGAATTGTGGCCACTTTGGGCAAAGGCGCGCGGTCGCCTCATGTTGTGCAAGCCTGCGCTGAGACACAGAGCGTCTACCTTGCTACCACGGGGGGCGCGGCGGCCTATCTCGCGGGCTTTGTCGCCTCCACCGAACTCATTGCCTGGGCGGAGCTCGGCACCGAGGCGCTTCGCAAACTTGTTCTCGCCGACATGCCGGCCTTTGTCGCCATCGACACCTCCGGCACCGACCTTTATGAGCGTGAATACGAGTGTGAATACGAGCATGAATAAGAGTAGACGGGACAACAATCTGATGAGAACTCTGGTCGCTGAGCGCGATGGAGGCTTGCTCGACGAACCCACCGACAGCGATGACGAGCCCACCGACAGCGAC
>JAISFJ010000053.1 GCA_031263665.1 Coriobacteriales bacterium | reverse complement strand
TCGGAAAATTTCCTGGAAATTGCTCGGAAAGGAAAAGAGAAATCACAGCCAAAGCCTACAATCAAACAACAACCGATACCATACTATTACTGAGCGTGTCGCATTAGCCTTAACATTTTGTGCCCTTGACAAACAGGGGGGTCTTGGTTGATAATTTAATTGTTGCAATCTTATAAGTTTAGTCATATTAGTTGTTTGATTTGCTCATTCGGCTCTTTAAGGGGAAGGCACCTGTGAATTTTGGTTGTGGACAGAACGGTCTTATTGTGCGTGGCTGCGAGTGTATGGGTATGCCCATGCGGATGCGCGCTCGACGCTCGTGCATCCGCATAAACCGCGCCCTTTGGTAACGGAAATCACCGGAGTCTCAAACGCCTTTTTGCTCCGAGCACCTCCCCTCTTTTTTCTCCTTTCTTACCGTGCGGCGCGCTCGCGTCAAAACCCGTAGACCCCTCTATGACAGAATGGAAGCCGCTATGACTGAGAAAAGTCCGGATGCGCCCGCCTTTGATTATCGATTTGACACTCTCAAGGTACGGGGAGCTTATAACCCCGATGAGCATAATCACGCGTTCAGCGTGCCTATCTACCAGACAGCCTCTTATGAGATGGGCGACGCCGCCCGTGGCGAGCGGCTGTTTCGCCAGGAGGAACTCGGGTTTCTCTATACGCGGGTTGGCAACCCCACGGTTGACGTGTTGGAAAAGCGCGTCGCGCAACTCGACGGAGCGGTAGCGGCGATTGCCCTGGCAAGTGGCATGGCCGCCGTCAGCCACAGCATCTTAAATCTCGCTGATGCTGGAGACCATATCGTCTCGTCACCCTATCTTTATGGGGGCACCTTTGACCTGTTCAAATCGATTCTGCCACGCTACGGTATAACGGTTGACATTGCGCCCAGTCTTGCTGAGGAAGACCTCCAGAAGCTCATAAAGCCCACCACCAAGGCCTTGTTTATCGAAAGCATTGCCAACCCCACGGGCTATGTGGCTGACATCGCCGCTTTAGCCAAACTGGCGCACCGCAACAACATCCCGCTTATCGTTGACAACACCTTCGCCACGCCCTACCTGATACGCCCCATCGAACACGGAGCCGATATCGTGGTCTACAGCGCCACCAAGGGACTCGGCGGCCACGGCAGCATCATCGCCGGGCTGATTCTTGAGGCCGGGACCTTCGATTACGGCAACGGAAAATTTCCACAGTTTACCGATAAGGGCTACACCTTGCGCGACCGCAATGATGTTTATCGCGGTTTCTTGGAGGTCTTTCCCAAAACACCGTTTACCGCGCGCGCTCGCCTGGCGCTGCTCAACTACCTGGGCGCGGCCTTAGGACCCTTCGACGCCTATCTGGCGCTGCTCGGAATCGAGACGCTTTCTGAGCGCATCGAAAAACAGCTCGCCAACACGCGTGCGCTCATCGACTGGCTGCAAGACAACGAACACGTCTTGTGGGTCGATTACGCGAGTTTGCCCGAGAGCCCCAATTACGAGCTTGCCTCCCGCTACGCTCCTAAAGGTTCGGGCACCATCTTCACCTTTGGCTTTAAAGGAAGCATCGAAGAACAAGAGGCCTTCATCAACGCCACGCGACTTTTTAGCTATCAGGTTAACGTTGGCGACGCTAAATCACTCATCGTCAATAACGCCAAAACCACGCATAGCGAACTGCCACCCGAGGAGCAAAAAGCCGCCGACCTGCCGCCTGAAACCGTCCGCCTGTCCATCGGCCTTGAGGACCCTCGTGACCTCATAGATGACCTTGAACAGGCCTTTGCCGTGGTCTTCGGCACACGTGGCTGAGAATGGCGGTGGAAGTGGTGGCAAGGGAAGCGGCGGTGGCTGAAGCGACAGCGGATGCGGCGGCGATAGAGGCGACAGTGAAAGCGACGGATGCGGCGGCAGCGGCGGCAACAGAAGAAGCTGACCCCGTTTACTGGAAGGCCCATTCCCGCATCTGGTACCCCATTGCCATCGGCGGCTTTCTCATAGCGCTGGCGGTAAATTTCCTGGTACCCGAAAACATTCCCGGCCTCAGCAGAGGGCTCGATTTTTCGGAGGACTACCCGCTTACGCCCACCAATTACCGGATATTTCTCATAGCGATAGCGGCTCTGCTCGCCTTGCTCTATCCGGTTTCGCACTTCTTTCCTACCCTGCGCAAGAAGCTGTTGCACAAGGCTCAGTTCATTTTCGCGGGCGGGATTGCGCTGGCATTTTGGGACCTGCTCACCTCCAAATTCTTTGTTCTTAAACCACCGTATTTCCCGGGCCCCGTTACCATACTTGACTACCTGCCGACCAATTGGTTTAACCTGCTCGGTCATATCGCGGCTTCAAGTCGCCTGTTCATCACCGGACTTGTTATCGGCACCGTCGCGGGCATCGTCACGGGCATTCTTATCGGTTGGTATCGCCAGTGGTTTTACTGGCTTTTTCCCATCCTCAAGTTCACCGGCGTCGTGCCGGCCACCGCGTGGATGCCTCTGGCGACGGTGCTTCTCAAACCGCCACCGGTTGCCATGACCTTTCTTTTGGTCATCGCGTCGTGGTTTGTCATCAGCTTCATGATGTGCCAGGGCATGGAATCCACGCCCAAAGCGCTTTATGAGGTGAGCGAGACGCTCGGCGCTCGGCGTCGCTTCCTGCTTTTTCACGTGGCGATACCCAATGCCATGCCGAGCATCTTCACGGGCATAAGCATGGCGACGAGCATGTCGTTTTTAACCCTCGTCGCCGCCGAGATGATGGGAGCGACCGCGGGATTGGGTTATTTCATCAACTATTCCAAGACCTTTAGCAAGTTTTACCAGGTCTATACGGCAATCATCATCATGTTCATCGTATTCAGCCTGATACTCGCGGCCATCGACCTCATCAGAAAGCGCGCGCTGCGTTGGCAGAAGGGGCTGGTGCAACAGTGAGTG
>JAISFJ010000124.1 GCA_031263665.1 Coriobacteriales bacterium | reverse complement strand
CTGGTGGGCCGTCGGGGACTCGAACCCCGGACCTTGGGATTAAGAGTCCCCTGCTCTACCAACTAAGCTAACGGCCCAGATTTACTACCTATTCAATTATACAGGTTCCCGCGCAGGTCCCCTGAATAAATGTTTGCCTCAACATGTTCAAGGCACGAAGTGGAAGTATAGCGGTTTATGACCCGCGGGACAAGTGCTCTATCGCCTTGCCGGGGCTTCATAAAGCTTAAAAGTTACAAGTCACAGGGCGCTAATTCCCCTCCTTCGGAGGGGTTCGAGCGCCCGGGAAACAGTCCGGTGGACTGTTTCCAGCGAGAACGGGCCGATAGGCCCTGGGGCAAGGGCGCGAAGCGCCGGGGTGGTTTATACGGGACAGATGTCTCATCTCCACTCCAAATAGCGAGCGCAAGCCCACCGTTTTGAACCACCCCGCCCCTTTGGGGCACCCCTCCGGAGGAGGGGAATTAACACCCTGTGAACTGAAAGTCCAAAACTGCGTTACTTTCCGCACGTTTCTCGTTCGTCATTCCGAGCCGGCTTGCCGGCGTGGCAATCCAGCAACCCGTCCCCCTGTCCCAGATTGCCGCACTCGCCCCCGCCCCGCACTCGCCCCGCCCCGCGCCGTCGCCGAGGCGTTAGTCATATGCACAAAGTGACGGTTTTGTGTTGCGCAAATAGAACAAAAGTGCTGTTTTGTGCGGTCCCTTCGACTCATGGGTTGACCACAACTTTTGGGGATGCCATAATCCATATGTTTAGCAGGTTTTTTTAGCGGGGAACTGGATTGCCGCGTTCGCTGCGCTCGCTCGCAATGACGGACGGGGAGGGAATTACCGACAAGAAAGGAACGGTGTTATGCTCTCAGACATCGAGATTGCACAACAAACAACGCCACAGCCCATACAAGAAATTGCAGAAGAAATGGGGATCGACCCGGCTTATCTGGAGCGCTATGGCGACTTCAAGGCCAAGGTTGACTATAACATCCTCGAAAACACCAATGCCCCGGAGGGCAAACTCATCTTAGTCACCGCCATCACGCCGACACCTGCCGGTGAAGGCAAGACGACCACAACTGTTGGTTTGGCGGATGGCTTACAAAAGCTCGGCAAGAATGTGGTCGTAGCGCTGCGCGAGCCTTCACTTGGGCCCGTCTTTGGGGTCAAGGGCGGAGCAGCTGGGGGCGGCTGGGCACAGGTGGTGCCGATGGAGGACATCAATCTGCACTTCACGGGTGACTTTCACGCCATCGGCGCGGCCAACAATCTGTTGGCGGCCATGTTGGATAACCACATCCATCAGGGAAACGCCTTAGATATTGACCCGCGCAACATAACCTGGCGCCGATGCGTGGATATGAATGATCGCCAGCTTCGAAACATCGTGGACGGTCTCGGCGGCAAAGCAAATGGCGTGCCGCGCGAGGATGGCTATGACATCACCGTGGCCTCTGAGATCATGGCGGTGTTTTGCCTGGCGACCTCGATAACCGACCTCAAAGAACGCCTGGCGCGTATTATTGTTGCCTACAGTCGCTCCGGCGCTCCCGTTACCGCAGGCGATCTCAATGCGCAGGGTGCCATGGCGGCGCTGCTTAAAGACGCCTTAAAGCCCAATCTCGTACAGACGCTTGAACACACCCCGGCCTTTGTCCACGGAGGCCCGTTTGCCAACATCGCCCATGGCTGTAACTCGATAATCGCCACGCGTATGGCTTTGCATCTCGGGGACTATGCGATCACCGAGGCTGGCTTTGGGGCCGATTTGGGTGCGGAGAAGTTCTTAGACATCAAATGCCGTGTGGCCGGCCTTAAACCGGATGCCGTTGTTGTCGTTGCCACGGTGCGGGCCTTAAAGCATCACGGCGGTGCGAAAAAGGAGGATTTGGGCAGCGAGGACCTTGACGCTTTGGCAAAGGGTCTGCCCAACTTGCTCCAGCATGTCTCCAACATCAGAGAAGTCTATAAGCTACCCTGCGTGGTGGCGGTCAATCAATTCCCCACCGATACTCCGGCTGAGACCAAGTTGGTCGAGGACAGGTGCCGCGAGCTGGGTGTCAACGTTGCCCAGTCCGAGGTCTGGGCAAAAGGCGGAGAGGGTGGCGTGGCCTTGGCGGAGGAAGTGGTGCGTCTCGCAGAGCAGCCAAACGAGTTTTCGTTCAGCTATCCCGAGGAGTTTTCGATAGAGGAGAAACTTCATGCGATAGCGACGAGGATATACCGCGCAGATGGTGTCGACTTAACGCCGCAGGCCAAGGCACAAGCCAAAATCTTAGAGAGCTTAGGCTTCGATACGCTGCCGATCTGCGTCGCCAAGACCCAGTACTCGTTTTCGGACAACCCTGCTCTACTCGGGGCTCCTGCGGGCTTTCGTGTTACGGTACGCAACCTCAAAGTCTCGGCCGGCGCAGGATTTATCGTCGCGCTAACCGGCGAGATCATGACCATGCCGGGACTTCCCAGGGTCCCTGCCGCCGAGAAGATCGACGTGGATGCGACCGGCAAGATCAGTGGGTTGTTCTAAGGAAGATGACCATGGATACGGCATTTACCCAACTCTCCTGTGAGGAGTTTGTCGAGGTTCTCGCTTCTAAGGCAGCGGTGCCGGGGGGCGGGGGAGCATCTGCCTTAGTCGGCGCGCTCGGCGCGGCACTCGGCAACATGGTGGGCTCACTGACCGTGGGCAAGCCGAAGTTCGCCAGTGTTGAGGCCGATGTGTGGGCGCTTAAAGCTCAGGCAGACGCGCTCCAGCAGCGCTTCATCAGTCTGGTGGCCGCCGATGCCGCTTCCTTTGAGCCGCTCTCACGCGCCTATGGCCTGCCCAAAGACACTGAAGAGCAACGCACCCACAAGGCCGAGGTCATGGAGCGCTGCTTGCGTGACGCCTGTGAGGTGCCGCTGGCAATCATGGACGCCTGCTCGGAGGCCATCAAGCTGCACGAGCAGTTTGCCGCCAAAGGCACGCCGATTGCCATCTCTGATGTGGGCGTGGGCGTCAAGCTCTGCCAAGCGGCGCTGGAGGGTGCCAGCTTAAATGTATTCATCAACACCTCGTCGATGACTGATCGCGTCTATGCTGCTGAGATTGAAGCTAAGGCCAACGCTCTGCTCGAACAGTACGTTGAGGCCGCCGAGGTAATCTACAGGGATGTGCGGGCACGTTTTGTGCGTTGAGGGACGTGTGTCAGGAACAGAAGTGTAGTGTTTGCGCCCATCTGTCGTCATTGCGAGAAGCGTCAGCGACGAAGCAATTCAGTCCGGGGCTGACGGCTTGTGGATTGCTCTGTTTGTACTCACAGTGACAAAAGGAAGGGCGCAAGCCACAATGAAGGGTAAGCTAGAGAAGGCGCAAGCCGAGGAGGGACGTTGTCATGGCAACGATTTTGAAGGGTGCTACCGTTGTTGAGGCGTTGGATGAGCGGCTTGCGGCCGAGGTCGAAGAGCTTAAAGCACGCGGCATTGAGCCGACCCTTGCCATTTTACGCGTAGGGGAGCGCGGTGACGATATCTCTTATGAGCGTGGTGCCACCAGGCGTGCTGAGAAGGTCGGTGTCGCCGTGCGGCAGATCACGCTGCCCGAAACCAGTGCTACCGAGGAGTTGCTCGCCGCGATTGCAAAGCTTAATGCTGATGCTTCCGTTCACGGTGTGTTGATGTTTCGACCGCTGCCCAAACACATCGATGAGGAATTGGTGCGCAACGCCCTTGTGCCACAAAAAGATATCGATGGCATCACCGATCTCTCATTGGCAGGCGTGTTTGCCGATACGGGCAAAGGCTTTGCCCCCTGTACCCCGTCTGCCTGCATGGAGATACTGGATTACTTTGACATTGAGCTTAGAGGGAAAAAGGCCGTTGTCATCGGGCGCAGTTTAGTGGTTGGCAAGCCGGTAGCTATGATGCTGCTGGCGCGCCATGCCACGGTGAGCATCGCTCATTCGCGTACGGAGAATCTGCCGGCGGTCGTACGCGAGGCCGATGTGGTTGTCGCCTGCGTCGGCCGTGCGAAGATGGTCGGTGCTGAGCACCTCAGACCCGGACAGATCGTCATCGATGTGGGCATCAACGTTGCCGCAGATGGTACGCTTGCAGGCGATGTAGACACCGATGCTGCCCGTGACATCGTCGCTGCGATCACCCCGGTGCCCGGCGGGGTCGGCACCGTGACCACCAGCGTGCTCATCAAACACGTCGTGGAAGCAGCACAAAAAGCCACCCGCTGAGACAG
>JAISFJ010000052.1 GCA_031263665.1 Coriobacteriales bacterium | reverse complement strand
AAGGGGATTTTTCCCTGACGTATCGTCTGTTCACGGGGCCCGTACAGGGCATGTCCGATTTCTTCAATCCACCGTCTGAAACTTTCAATCATATCCAAAGACACGATGATTAAATGTTGTTATTGCTGTTAAGAAGGGAGGGATTGGTGTGAGGATAGAGAGACATCCCATAATCGACGGTTACGAAAAGGGCGAGTCGGTGAGCTTTTTCTTTGACGGCAAGAAAGTGTGGGGAAGAAAAGGGGAGCCGATTGCGGTGGCGCTCAAGGCGCTCGGCATACAAACTCACCGTTACACGGTCAAGCGGCATGAGCCGCGGGGCGTTTTTTGCGCCATTGGCAGATGCACGGACTGCGTAATGGTGGTGGACGGCGTGCCGAATGTGCGCACATGCACGACTCCCCTTGTCGCCAAAATGAGGGTGGAGACGCAAGACAGGCTGGCTCCATTGACGGGCATCGTTGAGGGTGAGGCGTAAGGTATGAAGCGCTATGAGATGATAGTGATTGGCGCAGGGCCCGCGGGTCTGTCGGCGGCGTGTGCCGCGGCCGAGGCGGGAATGGAAGTGGTCGTGTTTGATGAGAACGCGAAGCCCGGCGGACAGCTCTTCAAACAGATACACAAGTTTTTTGGAAGCCGCGAGCATCAGGCGAGGATACGCGGCGTCAAGATAGGCGAAAACCTCTTAGCGGACGCAAAAAAGCTGGGCGCAAAGGTTGTGCTTGGGGCAACCGTGCTCGGAATATACAAGAACAAAGAGGTCTCGGTGCGGCTTGAGGGGGAGGTGCGCAACTACAAGGCCGACTCCCTTATCATCGCGACCGGCGCGGCGGAGAACATGGTGAGATTTGACGGTTGGACAAAGCCGGGCGTTATGGGCGCGGGGGCGGCTCAGACCCTGATGAACCTGCACGGCATAAGGCCGGGCAAAAAAATCCTGATGGTGGGCTCAGGGAACGTGGGGCTTGTCGTCGCGTTCCAACTCTTGCAGGCAGGATGCGAGGTTACCGCGATTGTTGAAGCCGCTCCCAGGGTTGGCGGTTACGGCGTACATGCCGCAAAGGTGGCGCGAACGGGGGTCCCCCTCTACACGTCTCACACCATCACGAGGGCCTTAGGCGCAGATACCGTCACCGGCGCGGTGATTGCCGAGGTGGACGGCTCGTTTGCGCCAAAGCCGGGTACGGAAAAGACGCTTGACGTCGATACGGTCTGCATCGCGGTTGGCCTGTCGCCCATGAGCCAGCTTGCGGACAACGCGGGTTGCGAAATGGTCTACGACGGCGCAAAGGGCGGCTATGTTCCCGTGCTGGATGAGGACGGGGAGACTTCTCTCAAAGGAGTTTATTGCGCGGGCGACGTCTGCGGAATCGAGGAAGCAAGCACGGCCATGATACAGGGAAAGATTGCGGCGGCAAAGGCGGCCTGTGAGCTCGGCTATATGAGCGAAGGCGCGTTTGCTCAAAAGGCCAAAGGTTACCGGGAGTCCCTGAAAAAAATACGGGCGGGCATGTTTGGTCCTGCAAACAAAGGAAGGGCCGACATCGTAGCAACCGACGAAGGCTACCCTCTGTCGCAGTCGCTTTTGAAAAACGGCTTCATCGCAGAGCGCGAGACCGCGGACTTCCCCACATTTACCTACGGCGGCGGGACGCGCGTGGTGATTGAGTGCACGCAAAATATTCCCTGCGACCCGTGCCAGGACGCCTGTCCAAAAGGCTGCATCAGGGTAGGCGCAGACATCGCGCTGTTGCCGACGCTTGACGCAAGCCGTGCCTGTACCGGCTGCGGCCTGTGCGTCGGGGCGTGCTCGGGGCAGGCGATATTTCTTATCAACGACACGCTTGAGGATGGGCACGGCACGGTTGGCCTTCCCTATGAGTTTTTGCCGCTCCCCCAAAAGGGGACGAGCGGCAAGGCGCTTGACCGAAGCGGAAGGGAACTCTGTGACGCAGTCGTTGTGGACGTACGCAACTCCAAGGCAATGGATAAGACCCCCATGCTCGTGATGAAAGTGCCCAAAATCGAGCTTGGCAGGGCACGGTTTTTTAAGGTCTTAGAGGCCGCCACAAGCGGCGCGGAAGAGGGGAGTGTGCTATGACCGTTATCGTGAGGGAGAAAAGCACCGATTCGTTTGCGCCGCAGGCCGAAGACGATATGTTGGTTTGCAGGTGTGAGGAAGTCACCCAAGGCGATATTCGCACGGCAGTTCACGCGGGCCTTCGGACTTTTGGGGAAATAAAGCGGTATTCGCGAGCAGGAATGGGGCTGTGTCAGGGGCAGACCTGCCAGCGACTCGTGCGGGCGGTCGTGGCCGCACAGCTCAAAGTACCAGCAGGTGAGATTGGCAGGGTCGCAGGGCGCGCCCCCGTAAGGCCGGTTGTCATGAAGGAGCTCGCCTTATCCACCGAAGAGTCGGAAGGGGTGGATGATTATGCCGAGTAGCTCCGTGGAGAAAAGGACAGCGGACGTCATCATCATCGGCGGCGGCGTTATGGGGTGCGGGGCGGCATACCAGCTTTCAAAGGAGGGGCTTTCCGTAATCGTGCTCGAAAAGGGCGAGCTCTGCGCGGGCGGTTCAGGCAGAAACGCGGGTGGCGTCAGGCAGTCCGCTCGCGACGTCCGGGAGATTCCCCTTGCGGTTCATGCGGTACAAAACATCTGGCCCTCGCTCGGAGAAGAACTCGGCGTTGACGTCGAATACGTCCAGAAGGGCAATCTGCGGCTCGGGCGCACGGAGGCGCACCTTGAGAAACTGCGAGGCCTGGTTGACAAAAACATCGAAGCGGGGCTTTGCCTGCGCATGGCCACCGGCGCAGAGGCGCGGGAGATTTGCCCGTATATGTCAGAGGAGGTAATCGGAGCAAGCTGGTGTCCCACGGATGGTTACGCGAACCCGTTTAAGACGGCGTTTGGATACTACCAAAGGGCGCTCGACCACGGGGCGGTGTTCATCACGGGAGTCACGGTCACCGGTCTTGGCAAGGTGCGGGGCAAAATCCGCAGGGTCTCTACCGATGAGGGGACGTTTGAGGGCGAAAGCGTCGTGCTCGCGGCAGGCTATTATTCGAGGGCGATTGCCGAGACGGTGGGCATTGAGATACCCGTGGAGCGCGAGGACGAGGAAGTCTTTGTGACCGAACGGCTCCCTCCGATGTTTGATCAGGTACTGGGCACGGCGGAGGCGGACTTTTACGGGCATCGCACCAAACACGGCTCGTTTTTGCTGGGCGGTGTGAGTGGGCTTCAGCATTTTACCTCCAACCACGAGGGTCATCCCACAGAGGCGTATACCGCTCCGTCCCTCGTGAGGGCGATTATCGGCTTCTTCCCCGCGTTTGCGAACGTCAAGATAATCCGCAGCTGGAGCGGTCATTTTGATACCTGCGTCGATGGCGTGCCCGTTATCAGCGCCGTTGATGAGGCGCCGGGCCTGACAATCGCTTGCGCGTTTTCCGGCCATGGTTTTGGAATATCTCCCGCCGTATCAATTGCGATAAAGGAGCTGGTCATGGATGGGAAATCGCACACGATAGACGTCAGCGGGCTTAGGTATGACAGGTTTACGGGAAGTGCCGATTGATTGCTTGTGCGCCAGATTTCGAGTCAATTTGCCCCAGCTCTGTTCGGGTGAGCGGCGGGACTAGCAGGGCTAATGTCGCCGTTCGCACGGGCAGAGCTGGGGCAAATTGGCCGGAAGATGGCGTGCAATGAATCTATCGGTGCTTCCCAAAGCTAAGCAGTAGGGCGGCAAGGCAAGGCAGCAAGGTAAGGCACAGCAGTAACAGGACACTTGATAGGAGGAGCACGATGTATGACAAGGTAGAGTTTTTGTATCTCTCACAGGACGAGTGCGTAAAAGCGGGCGGTTTGGACATGAAAGGAACCTTAAAGGCGGTGGAGCGCTCATTTTTTCTGCACGGTAAAGGCGACTTCATCTTACCGCCAAAGCCGGTAATCCGCTGGGGTGGTGAGGACAGCGAGGAGACGTTAGGGCGCATCATGTCCATGCCCGCATGGCTGGGCGGCGTAGACTACGCCGACGAACTCGTTGGGCGCGATTTATTGGGGCCGGTAAACACGTCGGGAATCAAATTCATCCCCAGTAAGCCGTGGAATCCCTCCAAGTACAACCTTCCCCGCGCCAACGCCATCGAAATCATTCTACACCCCGAGACGCTCATGCCGCAGGCAATCATGGACGCCACGCTCGTCAGCGCGATGCGCACGGGTGCGGCCACGGGCGTCGCGGCGAAGTATCTGGCGCGACCGGGAGCAAGGACCGTCGGCATCTACGGCTCCAGCATTATCGGCAAGACCAACCTTTTGGGTATAGCAAACGCGGTAAAAGGACTGGAAGTCGCGTGGATTTACAGTCCGAACAGGGAGCATGTCGAGGCGCTGGTAAAAGACGTTAGCACGCTGGTTGACCTTGAGGTACGCGTCGGCGAGTCCTCCGAGCAGGTGCAAAGGAACTCCGACATCGTCGCGACGGGAACCATGGCGCGGTCCTCTTATATCAATCCCGAATGGTGGAAAGAGGGCGTGGCGCATATCGAGACGAGCTTCTGGGACACGCCGACCGAAGCGCTGCCGTTTGCTGACCAGATATACTGCGACGACTATCAACAGGTGAAACATCACGGCGCGGACGTGTCCTGGCGGGCGGTTCGTGATGGCATCATCCCCGAATCGGCAATCACGGGCAATCTCGGCCAGGTGGTTACTGGAGAGCTGCCTGGCAGAACAGACGACGGGCAGAAGATATTCTTCAATCCCATCGGCATGGGTATCCATGACCTGTCAGAGGCGTTTCGCGTATTCACCAATGCGAAGGAATTGGGCCTGGGAGTTACTCTCCCGCTCTGGGAGAGCTA
>JAISFJ010000159.1 GCA_031263665.1 Coriobacteriales bacterium | reverse complement strand
TGCTCAATCTCTGTGTTGGCGAAATGGGGCATTACCGCTAGTAGTACCCCATTTCGCCGCCTTGACCTTGAGCAAACTGACTCACAATCTTTTGCAAAGATTATTATTTCACAGTCCCTAACTGCAAAACCCGAGGCTACCGAAGCGCTCGCCTCTGTCACACGTATGTTTTTATCTCATGGAGATACTGCTTAAATCAATCAGAAGGGTGTCAGGGGGATGTGCGCTTTGACATTCAACAGGGCTAATCCTGGATGGGCGTCCGTACAGGCAGGAAGGGAGGGGGGACGTGAACGGTGTGGGGAAAGTTACGCTCATGTCACAAGAGGGGGAGTTTTCACACAAAGAAGGCGTTATCGTCTATCATAGTAGTAGTTTTTGATGGTATCGGATTTGTGATGGGAGAGAATCGTGTCAGAAAGTATGCTGTCATATGTGCTGTTGATTGCCGTCACCCTCATTTTGGGCTTTGGTACGCAGGCCTATATCAAACACACCTATAAAAAGTGGAGCAAGGTGCCTATCTCGTCTGGGTTGACGGGCGCTCAGGCCGCGCGCAAAATGCTTGATGAAAATGGGCTTGCTCATGTTGTTATCGAGCCTATCGCCGGCGAACTCACTGACCATTACAATCCCAAGACCAATGTTGTCTCCTTATCGGAAGGGGTGTATGACAATAAAAGCGTCGCGGCCACCGCGATTGCCTGTCACGAATGTGGCCACGCGGTTCAGCACGCGAGAGGCTTTGTTCCCGCGCGTTTGCGAGGGGCCTTGGTTCCCGCGGTCAACTTTGCGGGCACCGCCTGGCTCTTTGTCTTTATCGGGGGCCTGTTTTTGCAGATGATCGGCCTCATCTATGCCGCTATCGCCCTGTACGCGGCCACCATTATTTTTCAGATAGTAACTCTGCCGGTTGAGTTTGACGCGTCGGGTCGAGCCTTAGCATACGTGAGAAACTACGGTTTTCTTCCTGCGGCGGAAACGGGCGGGGCGCGTTCGGTTCTTACCTCAGCCGCGCTGACCTATGTGGCCGCCGCCTTGATTTCGATTATCCAGCTCGTCTACCTGCTCGCTCGCGCTCGTCGCTGAGTGCGGGTAGGCAAAGACGCGGATCTGTCGATTTTGAGCAGCGATTCATCCATGACACAGTCTCTTTCCGTCTCCCAGGCGCTTGCGCTTGCCAAGGGGTCGCTTGAGCAAATCAACGTGACCATCATTGGGGAGATTTCTGAGCTTTCGGACAAACCGGGTTATAAGGCCGTCTATTTTACCTTGAGCGACTCCGACGCCGCACTCTCGTGTCTGATGTGGCGCAACGTCCAGCGACAACTCGACGTCGAGCTCCGGCGCGGGATGCTCGTTGAGGCATCCGGGGCCTTTACCGTCTACGCGGCCAAAGGGCGCATGAACTTTGATGTGAAAAAGCTGCGTCTGGCAGGGGAGGGCGAGCTCAGGCTCAAGGTTGCGCGCCTGGCAAAAAAGCTCGAGGCACAGGGCCTCATGGACCCCGCGCGAAAGCGCCCTTTGCCACCGTATCCCACATCCATAGCCTTAATCACCTCGCCGCGCGGCAAGGCCATTCATGACGTCATACGAACCCTCCGTCGTCGCTATCCGCTTGCCGAGGTGCTGGTCGTAGGCGTTCCCGTGGAAGGAGCGACCGCGCCAAAGCAGCTCATCGAAGGCCTGCGTGTGGCCCAGGATTCTTCGGCCGAGGTGATTTTGCTTGTGCGTGGCGGCGGCTCTTATGAGGACCTCATGCCCTTTAACGATGAGGAGTTGGCCCAGGCGATTGCGGCTTCTGCACTTCCCGTTGTCACCGGAATTGGGCATGAACCCGATAACAGTATTGCGGATATGGTTGCGGACTTGCGAGCTTCTACACCGACGGCCGCGGCCGAGCGTGTTGTGCCCGACAAAAGTGAACTGGCCGCTTCTCTCGCTCGTATGGAGGCGAGTTTTACGCGCTCGCTTACCGCGATGTTTGAGACTCACGCGCTGCGACTGGACGGCGCCGCACAGCGTCTGCAGCAGGCTTTTCCCCTCAAATTTGAGCGAGACCGGCAGCGCATCGCCTCGCTGGCATCCCGATTGGCTACGCTCGGTTCAAAGTCGCTGGCACCGTTTACGGCCTTTGTTGAGCTGAATGCCGCTCGGCTGCACGACCTTTCTCCGCTTTCGGCACTTGCCCGCGGTTATTCCATCAGCTATGACCAGGACGGGCATGTTGTCAGCAGCGTTGATGCGGTAAAATCAGACCAACAGCTTTCCGTACGCCTCGTTGACGGCTCGCTTGCCTGTACGATTAAAGAAAAACGCCACGAGAAAACGCTCGACATTTCACAAGCTACCTATCCGGAGGAAAACCATGTCTGAACAGGAAGAACAACTCAAGTCCCCGGCTGACGAACTCAGTTTTCGCGAGGCTTCCGAAGAGCTTGAGGCCATCGTGCGCGAGCTTGAAGGCAACCAACTGGAACTTGAGGAAAGCCTGAAGCGTTATGAGCGGGGTATTGGATTACTCCGGATACTACGAGGTAGACTCACCGAGGCGCAACAAAAACTCACGGTGCTTCTCGGCGAACTCGAGCCCGAAAGCGACGATGTTATCGATACAACGCTGAGTTAGCTTCCCTGGTCTCAAGATATCTGCCGGATTCAACAAAGAAACGGAGAAAGTCATGTCTGATTGCCTGTTTTGCAAGATAGCTTCCCATGAAATCCCCGCGGACATCGTTTATGAGGACGATGATGTCATCGCGTTTGAGGACGTAAACCCGCAGTTGCCGGTTCATACGCTCATCATACCCAAAAAACACTACGCCCATATCGGCGATGAGGTTCCCGAGCACATACTCGGAAAGGTGTTTGCCACGGTTGGCACGGTCGCAAAGCTCAAAGGGCTTGAGGAAAGCGGTTACCGTGTTGTCGCCAATACGGGCGATGATGGCCGACAGACCGTCTTCCACCTCCATGTACAAGTTCTCGGAGGAGCACGTATGCCCATCCGCATGGGACCGGCGGATTAGGAGATACTTACCTTAGGAAGTGTTTTCTAATATTTTTACCGTTTGCGAACACCGAGAAGAAGCAGGTTTATCATGTATATTCTGGTAATTAACGCCGGCTCGTCGTCACTCAAATATCAGTTGGTTGATGAGGCAACACAAACCGTCGTCAGCAAGGGACTTTGCGAGAGAGTCGGTTCCGATGGCTCGTTTCATAAGCACGGTCTTGATGGCGATGAGCACGTTATCGCTGTTCACCTCAAGGACCATCACGATGCGGTCGGCGCGGTGCTCGAGACACTTCTCGATTCTCAGCGAGGCGTCATCAAAAGCGCTGACGAAATCGTAGCGGTTGGTCATCGCGTCGTTCATGGTGGCGAGTATTTTAATGAGTCGACCGTCATCAACGACGAGGTCATCGCGCGGGTAAGGGAATGTATCCCCCTTGCGCCGCTGCATAACCCGCCTTCCCTCATGGGGATAGAGGCCTGTGCCGAACTCATACCCGACGCGTTGCAGGTCGCGGTTTTTGACACCGCGTTTCATCAGACGCTGCCGCCCAAGGCCTACCTGTATCCTCTGCCCTAGGAGATGTATGAAAAGCACCGGATCCGCAAATATGGCTTTCATGGGACCTCGCATCGTTACATCGCTCAACGGGCGGCCGTCATTTTAGAGCGGCCACTCGAGGAGCTCAAACTCATAACCTGCCACCTCGGCAACGGCTGCTCGGTGACCGCTATCGACCGCGGCGTCTCCGTCGATACTTCGATGGGGCTCACGCCGCTTGAGGGCCTCATGATGGGAACTCGATGCGGCTCCATCGACCCCGCCATTGTCATCTACATGATTGAGACTTTAGGCATGACGGCCGCTGAAGCCGAGAACATGATGAACCAACAATCGGGCCTGCTCGGTGTTTCGGGCCTGTCCAATGACCTGCGCGACATCCGCGCGGCGGCGGAAGCAGAACACGAGCGCGCGATGCTTGCCTATGAGATGTACTCGAACTCCGTAAAGAGGTACATCGGGCAGTACGTGTTTACCATGGCGGGTGTTGACGCCATCGTCTTGACCGCGGGAGTTGGGGAGAATTGCGACCGGATGCGGCGCATGATATTTGCGGGCCTCGAACCCGTCGGCATCGTGTTAGACCAAGACAAAAACCTGCTCCGTGGCTTTGAGCGCATCATCTCCGACGATGAATCGCGCGTCAAAGTAATCGTCATCCCCACCAACGAAGAACTCATGATTGTCCAAGACGTCATCACCCTTCTCGCAAAATGACCTTCGTGAGTGGGGCCGAAAAGGGGCGGGGGCATTGTGCGCCCTTTCTCTTTGCCCAACTTCGCAACCTGAAACAACGCGAAGCGCAGCAAGACGGGACGTCGGGGACCGAGCGCCCGGAAAGCGCACTGTGTTTGTCATACTTGTTGAGTGTGGGCTTGGACGGCGGTTATGGCGGTGACTCCTACGATGTCGTCGGGCGAGCAGCCGCGGGAGAGGTCGTTGACTGGTTTGGCCAGGCCTTGGGTGATGGGGCCGAAGGCTTCGGCGTTTG
>JAISFJ010000094.1 GCA_031263665.1 Coriobacteriales bacterium | reverse complement strand
TTTGTTCAGTCATCAAGCCTCCCCTGTGCCATCGTAATCACGCGTTATTTCAAAGCAAACAAGCAATTACCAGCATACCATACTTTCAGTATATTACTACAAATGTGAAAAGTATGAATTTACCCTTGAGCGAGGGCGCAGCCGGTGTTGAGGAGGGCTTCTACTTGGGGTGCGGAGGTGGCTTCCGCGTAGACGCGTACGAGTGGTTCGGTGCCTGAGGGGCGTATGAGCAGCCATCCGTCTGAGGCAAGGATGAACTTGATGCCGTCGGTGCGCTCAACTGAGACGAGTTCTTCGCCAAGGGCGGTAAACAGCTTGCGATAGGCTGCTGTCGCAAGCGCGTCGTCACCCTCACCTTCGACTGCCCCCTCAGCCGCCTGGATGCCCGTTTGCCTGTTCGTTCGGTCAGCCGTCTGGATATGCGTCACAAGCAGCGCGTCTTTTTGTTCGGGAGTCAGGCGCAGGTCACGGCGTGCGTATTCGAGGGTTCCCAGGGTGGCAAGCATCTCATCCACCAATTCGCGGAGTCCCTTGCCCTTTTGCGCCATGAGTTCGGTGAGCATGAGGGCCATGAGCAGGCCGTCGCGCTCGTGAACGTGAGAAGGTATCCCCATGCCACCGGATTCCTCGCCGCCGATGAGCACATCTCCTCGGAGCATCTCTTCATATATCCACTTAAAGCCGATGGGTTTTGTGGTAAGCACAAGCCCCAGGCGGTCGCATTGGCGGCGCAAAAGGTTGGAGCCGGCCTGTGTGCGAATAACCCTGCCAGTCTGCCCTCGCCCCTCCACAAGATGACCGATTATCAAAGCGAGCACCCGATGCGAGCTCACATATGTTCCAGTATCGTCTATTGCTCCGATGCGGTCGGCGTCGCCGTCGGTTACAAAACAAGCGTCAAAGCCGCCTTCGACGACCTTTTCGGCGCCTACGTGTATCCAAGGAGGAATAGGCTCGGGATGCAATCCGTTAAATGTGGGGTCCGCCTCGCCGTTGACCTCGGCAACCTCAACGCCGAGTTGGCTCAACATTGTGGCCAGATAGCCTCTCCCTGCCCCAAACAGAGGGTCAACTACCACGCGCAACCTGGCCTTTGCGATGGCCTGGTGGTCGACCATGGTCATGAGCGCCGCAAGATAGGCCTTCATGATGTCTGCGAACTGAACGCGAGAAGCAGGTGCGCCAACGGCCTGGGCGTGGCTTGTCCGCGTCGGTGTCTCGTCATCCAAGTCGCTCAAGAGGGGGGAGTTGCTCGCTTTGGATTCATCGTCTCGCGTGGCGGCAAAGGCCTCGAGCGCTTCCTCAAAGCAGCTTGGAGGCTCGTCGATGAGTGCGGCCTCAACCTCGTCGGTAAACTCTTTTGGCGACGCCCCTCCGTCTTTCATCCGCAGCTTGATACCCAGGTATTCAGCGGGATTGTGACTTGAAGTGAGCATGAGGCCGCCCACCGCTTGCCGGTTGCGGGCAATCGTCCAGCAGAGCGCCGGTGTGGGACAGTAGCGGTCGGAGACGATGACATCAAAGCCATGGGAGGCAACTACGGTTGCCGCCAGTGCTGCGTAGCGTTTCGCGTCAAGGCGACAGTCGTAGCCGATGAAGATGAGGGGTGGCTCTGCTGCCTCAGACTTCTCTGCCGCCTCAGACATCTCATCGGCTTGGTTTGTTGGTGCCACTTTGGCAGCCGCGTTGCTCGTTGTGTTTTCCGTGCTGGAGTGGTGGTGGCGCTTAAACACTCGCGCGGCACCGTCGGCAACGCGGGCAACGGTTGTGGGATTAAAGTCTTTTCCAATGATGGCTCGCCAGCCGTCGGTGCCAAAATGAACGGAGTCAGCAAGAGGCGCTCCTTTGTTGGCGTCAGTTGTCACGCTCGCGTGTGTGCTTGGGCTTGCGTTATCTGGGTTGCTCAATCTGTCAACTCCCGCATGATTTGTAATAACAGAGTAACGGTAACAGGGTAACGATAGCATAGTATTACCCATGGCGCTTACGACAGTAAAAGAAAAAGAGGGAGGAATTGGCATCCTGTGAACGAGAACTAAGGGACTGTGAAATAATAATCTTTTGCAAAGATTATTGTTGAGCAGTCCCTAAAAGGTCTCAGATAAACGCAGAGATGGGTACGTTGGAGGCGAGGGGCGTCGTAGCAGGATTTCTCCTGCTCGCAACCAACGTACCCATCTCTGCGGTCGCCATGCGAAACAGACGACAGGTTTTTGTGAGGAATCTATTATGTCATAAAATTGCGATATGCAAACGAGACAATCCCCCATCGGCGAAAATTTTTTTTTCTTCTGGAAAAAAAGAAAGGGTTCAGAGTGATTTTCAACGGTTGCAAAGGCGGGAGAGGCGCTATACTGATACGCCTATCAAAAAAGCCCAAAGGGCAGACTGAAGTGTCATAAAGAGAACGTGTACGTTGTGTAGGCAAGGAACATGCCGGTTAGTGACTTAAATCTCGCGCCATGTGGCCGAGCAGCGCCTAATCGGTGCCTTCCAAGAGGAACAACCAAGGAGACTGAGAGATGAAAGTCAAAAGAAGCGAAGCACCCGAGGGAAAAATCGAGCTCAAAATTACTGCTCCCGCCGACAAGGTGAAAGAGGCCATCCGATTCGTCAATTTCCAACTCGCGATGCAAAACGGCATCAAACCACAGGGGTCAGAGGACCTTACGGACGCTATCAAGGAAAAGGTCGGTGAGGCGTATTACGATTCGTTCATCGATTTTCAGGTCATGCAGTTCCTCGCGCCTTTTGCGGTTACTGAAGAAAAACTCTTTATCATTGGGGCTCCCAAGGTGACGTCTAGCAATGTGACAGTTACTCCCGGCAAGGAACTCAGCTTTACCGTTGAGGTGATTCCCAAGCCGACCTACGATCTTGAGGATTTTAGTCCCGTGAAGGTAAAGGCCCCTCGCGTGCAGGTCGCCGAGGCCGAGATTGACCAGCAGCTTGTGACGCTTGCCGAGAATTACTCCACGCTCGAAAAAGACGATGGCCATCCCGTTCAGGACGGCAACGATGTCATGTTATCGCTTAAAACGGTTGACAGCAAGGGTCAGGAAGTCAAGCAACTGACCGCAGAGCGGCGCGCTTATACTCTCGGACAGGGTTTTTTGCCCAAAGGCTTTGATGAGAATCTTTTAGACATGAAACCAGGACAGACCAAGACTTTTGATGTCAGTTCTCCGGATTTCTGGCTGGATGAAAAAGACATACCGGAAGAGGGTTCGGGTGAGGAAGGGACGTTCACGTTTACCGTGACAGTGCTCGAAATACAAAAACGGGTGATTCCCGCCATCACCGACGAGTGGGTAAAAAAGAATATCCCTGGGCCTTCAACGGTGCCGGAACTGCGCGAAGAGATACGCAAGCAGGGTCTTGCACAGCGTGAGCGCGAGGCCGAAAACATGAAGTCCTTCCTCGTTGCTTCGGAGTTCGCCAAGCGCTTTAAGGGGTCGATTCCCG
>JAISFJ010000051.1 GCA_031263665.1 Coriobacteriales bacterium | reverse complement strand
CTCAAAAAGGTCGAGTTTCTCGTCACCTGCGACTACTTCATGACGTCGTCCGGAATCTACAGCGATTACGTCATGCCCATCGCCGGTGCTCTTGAGCGGCCGACCTTGCACACCAATTACGGAGTGACCGACTCGCTTTTGGCCTCGCAGCGCGCCATCCAACCGTTGTACGAGCGGCATACCGACTACGCGTTTTGGCGTGACCTCGCGCTCGCCACGGGCCAGGACCCCGACCAATGGCCATGGGCAACTGAGGAGGAGGTCTTTTACTACGTGCTCTATCCGCTGGGGCTTCCGGTGAACAGCTACGATGAGTTTGTCGAGTCCTATCGTTTTTATTATCCGCCGATGCACTATTACAAATACGGTACGAACGGGTTTTCTACTCCGTCGCGTCGCGTTGAACTCAAAAGCTCCATTCTCGAAAAGCTTGGTTATCCGCCGCTACCCACCTACATCGGGCCCGCGGAAAACGAGGAAGATGACCCCGAGGTCGCCAAGGAATACCCGCTCGTGCTCACCACGGGTGGCGGCTTCATGCCCTATCACCACTCGGAGCATTTTAACGTGACGCCGGTACGCTTTTTGCGCTCTGAGCCGTATTTCACCATCAATCCCGAGAAGGCCGCGGAACTCAACATCGCAGATGATGACTGGTGTTGGATAGAGACACGGCGCGGACGCATCAAGCAGCGCGCCAATTTGGAGCCGAGCGTTGACCCTCGGGTCGTCTACGCGCAGCGCGGTTGGTGGTATCCCGAGCGCGGACACGAGGGTGATGAGCCTTTTGGCTGCCTGACCTCAAACGTCAACGTGCTTTCATCGGTTGATGACGAGCATTGCGACCCCATTGGCGGCAGTTGGGCCAATCGCGGGTTGCTCTGCAAGGTCTATAAGGTACGCTACGGCGATGAGGAAGTGGAGACGCAGTTTTCCATCCCGGGCTCTTCGTCTGAGCCAGGTGTGACGGTGCCGCCCTCCGAACAAAAACTCGCCTATGAATTGGTTCCCTACAACCCCGGCGCGCCTTTTGAGGTGCCCGAAGGCTTAACGTGGGACGAGAACACGCAGTTGGCCTGGGAGCTCGAACGGGGGCTTGCCTACGACCCTGAGTCTGGCTGGCTCTATCATCCCGAGACCATGATTTATTACGACCTTGAGACCAAATATGCCTACGACCCCACTACTGAGACCCTTGTGGACGAGGCGTCGGGTCAGCGCTATGACATGACGACGAAGCAGCTGATAGGTGATGAGACCGGAAACGTTGTCGCCGAAGCACCTGCCGGCAGCGTCGCTGAAGCCGCATCCGCCGAGGCTGCTGAAGCTGTCGGCGACGAGGCCGTCGGGCCCGCCGAGGTTGCCGATGACGCTGAAACCGAGCCTACCGAGGTTGCTGATGACGCCGCGTCCACCGAGGTTGCCGCCGATGCCGCACCCGCCGAGGTTGTCGGCGACGCTGAAACCGAGCCTACCGAGGGCACCGACGACGCCGCGCCCACCGACAGTGAAGGAGGGGAGTGAACATGACTCGATACGCTATGGTTATGGACCAACGTCGCTGCATCGGCTGTCAGAGCTGCACCGTCGCCTGCCGCACGTGGAACGAGCTTCCCGATGACATCATCTACAATCCGGTAGTAACCGAGGGGGTACAGGGGATATTCCCCAACGTTCACCAGACCTTTACCCCGCTCATCTGTATGCATTGTGATAATCCGCCCTGCACCATCTGCTGCCCCTGCAACGCCTCGCAGCAAGAGCCCGACGGCATCGTGTGGGTGGATGAGACCAAATGTATGGGCTGCAAAGTCTGCGTAAACTCCTGTCCCTACGGCGCGCGCGACGTGAACGAGAAGGAAGGTTTTGTGCGTAAATGCACCTTCTGTAAAGACCGTGTGCGCGAGGGTGACCAGCCCTATTGCGTGCAGACCTGTCACCAGAAAGCGCGTATTTTTGGCGATTTGGATGACCCGCAAAGCGAGGTTTCCCAACTCGTCAACAGCCTCGTGACGGACCGTATCTTTCCTGACCTTAACACGGAGCCCCACGTCTTTTACATTCCCGATTTGGGAGGTCGCAAATGAGCCACGTGAATAATAACAAACTGACGAAGCCTTATTGGGTTTGGCCCATCGCCTGGTATCTCTTCTTAGGCGGTCTCGGTGGTGGCACCCTTACCGTCGCCGGCGTCTTTGACCTCGTGTTTCGCGGAGGTGTGGAGGCGCAGGGAGTGCTCACGGGCCCGCTCGCCTCGGTCGGCGCCGTATTCGCACTTGCCGTCTTTATCGGTGTCGCCTGTTTGGGCATCGGCACATTTTTGCTCATCTTCGAGTTGGGTCAACCCAAGGTACTTTATCGCCTGTTCCTCTCGCGTACGGCCATTATCAAGTACGGTGCCTGCGTGCTCATTCTCGCGATGGCCTTTGGCTTTGTCTATTTCCTGTTCTTCCTGCCGCCCGAGTGGAACCTGTTTTATTACAGCTGGATATGGATACGCGACATCTGTTGCGTGCTCATGATGGTTTTTGGGCTCTGCGTTGTGGTCTACACCGGCGTGCTGCTTTCGAGCATGAAGTCCAAGCCATTTTGGAACACTCCCGCTCTGCCGGTGTTGTTTACCGTTTCGGCGCTTTCGACGGCAACGGCGCTCATCGCTATGACGGCGGGGCTGTGGCCGGCGACAACCTTTGAGTTTGCCAACGCGCACGCGGTGACCGAAGTCATCATCGAGAACCTGCATACCATCGACGCGGTACTCGTCATGACCGAAATCATCGTGCTCATCGTCTATGTGCTGATGATGTATGGGGCAGGCAATGTGACGGCTCGCATGGTCGCTATCAAGTGGATAAGAGGTCAGTTTGCGCCTCTGTTCTGGGGTGGCATGATTTTTGCAGGGCTTCTGGTGCCGTTTTGCTCCTACATCACGGGCGGCCCCGTAGCTGCCTACGTGGCTCCTGTCCTCGTGTTAGCGACCGGACTCTTGCTGCGCTTTCTCATCGTTTACTCAGACACACGCCGCGCCATCCCCGGCGAAGAACGCTACTGGGCACGCGTCCCCAAAGGCGACGAGAAATTCCTCACCGCCTGGAAGTACGAGGCGTAAAGACGTAAGGAGTAATAAGAGCGTGCGACGTGCTATGGTCGCGCGCTCTTTAAGTTACTGACCGTCTTGCAGCAGAATTCGATACTATTTTAGTGTCGTTGGGTGAGAGTCTTTTATGCGGTATACTGATTTTTTGCAGGTTTGTGAGGGTACTGACGTGTTCGGTACTTTTAACACCAAAGGGAGGGTTTTGTGGAACGTTCATTTGACTTTGACTATTACAACAATGATGCGTACGACATGCTATTTTCGAGTTTATCAGTGGGCTTTATCCTCGCGTACTGTGTTCTGATTATCGCTCTTTATTGTCTCAGTGCCTTTTTCTTGATGAAGTTGTTTAGAAAGGCCAATGTTGATGCCTGGAAAGCCTGGGTACCATTTGTCAACACATGGGCCTTCTTGCAGCTCGGGGGTTACCAAGGTTGGATAGCCCTTCTTCCGCTCGCCTCAATCATCCCCTGTGTGGGCTGGATTGGCTCCATCGTGACCACGGTGTTCATGTGCATGGCGGCGTATCAGATAGGGCTCAAGCTCCGCAAAGAAGGCGTCATGGTTCTCCTCTACATTTTTATTGGGATTGTGTGGGAGGGCATCTGCGGTCTCGACAGTTCGGTTTGGGACGATAGTTTGGGTAAGCCCAGTCTCTTGCCGGGAGTGCCGAGCAGTGGTGGTTATGGTGGCGGCTACGCTGCCAGTTACACCGAAGTACCTTATCAGCAGCAAAATACTCCCTACCAGCAACAAGGCACACCCTATCAGCAGCAGGGAACTCCGTACCAGCAGCAACAACAGGGAGCGCCCTATCAGCCAAACGCGCCTTATCAGCAGGGTGGTAATCCTCAAAACGTGCCCTACCCGCAGGGCGGCAGTCCTCAGAGTGCACCTTATCCTCAAGGCACACCCAATCAACCAGGTGCCAACCCGCTTCCTCCCGCTGATGGTACTCCACCCCCGCCCAATAATCCCTATCCGCCGCAACAGTGACTCTTAGGTTTGCTCCGGGGGTTCAGGGTCGAATTGGGGCTAGTTCCTGCGATAAACGGGGCAAAAAAGTAGTACAATAGAGGCTCAACTGGAGAACATCTTCCAAGAACCATGAGCCCAAGGAAGTGCCGAGTAATTGCTTGTACGACAGATTCCGAGTTAATTTGCCTTAAGCTCTGTTTGAACGAACGGTGGGACTAGCAGAGCTAGTGTTGCCGTTTGCACGGACAGAGTTTAAGGCACATTGGCCGGAAGATGGCGTGCAATGAATAAATCGGTGCTTC
>JAISFJ010000045.1 GCA_031263665.1 Coriobacteriales bacterium | reverse complement strand
GGGTGAATGAGTATCTCGCGCTTGCCCGATGACGTGACTCGGTAGCCGCAGACGACCACCGTATAGTACGGCTCGCCTTTGCTCTTTAATCGTTGATAGGTGGTGGTTGCCATTACGGGCCGGTTTGAGTCGATTTCCGTTTTGATGAGCCCCCACGCCTTTTGAGCCCCATAGCCACCAAATCCGCTGCGCACCAGCACAACGCGCCCCCAGGGCCTCGTCTTCCAAAAGTGCTTGAAACGCTGCACAACTCCTTTGCCCCAACGTCCCAGCGGACCTGGCGTGAGACGACAGTGACGAAGCAGGTATTTATGGAGATAGGTGGCCTGCGGATACCGTTTTGCGTCAAAAGCCGAGCCGCGCAAAAGCTCCGCCTTGAGGATGTCGGGGAGAACACGGTCATCGATTGCCCGGTCGAGGTAATTGAGGATGAGCCCGCAGGCCACTGCCGTGCTGGTATTTGGAGTGTCCCCTCCGTCGTGGCCGAACGCCAGGCGACGGAACACCTCATCGACCGCTACTATGCTTTGCGAGTATGCCTCCATCAAATGAGGCCCTTATCGTAATCGCCTTTTGGCCTCAGAATCTGAGGCTGCCCGAGTCGTACGCATTCCTACCTAACTCGTCTAACATGCCAATGCTTATACCCAGGGCAAAGAACACAGCGTAGCACACACAGGTTGCCGCAACACCGGCCCAGGCACCAATAACACCGAATTTCAGCGCCTCGGGAAGCGTCGACCGGTCTTTATTGACCGCCCAGATAATCGTGAAGCCTATCAGAGAAAGGAAGAATCCCGCGCAGAAATATCCAAATTTGGCTCCTCCTGATAGTTGCTCGTACATGGCGCATCCTCTCTTTTGAACAAAACATACCGTAGCAGCGACCAACTCTTCAGAAAACTCCCCAAAAATCGTCGATCACCTTTGAAGGGCACTGAAATTGTAACACACCCCTACCCCACCCTTCGTTGCGTTCGGCACGCTGCGAGCGCGCGCAATGACGGACAGGGGGGCTTCCTTATACGACGATGCTTACGAGTTTTCCGGGGACGACGACGAGTTTTTTCACGGGTTTGTCCCCTATCAGAGACGCGGCGGCGGCAAGGGAGGCCTCGCGCACCTCATCTTCTGTCGCGCTGGTGGCCACCGTTACGCGGGCCCGCACCTTCCCGTTTATCTGAACGGCAAGCTCCACGACATCCGCTATGGCCTGCTTGGGGTCAAACTCCGGCCACGACTGAAGATGAACGCTGCCTTCTTCACCAAAAACCACCTGCCACAATTCCTCGCAGATATGCGGTGTAAAGGGGGCAAGCAGCAGCACGAGCGTACGTGCCGCCCGATGCGCAAGCGGTTCATCGCGCAAGGCAAGCGGGACGCGCAGATAAGAAGATATGGTGTTTACCAGCTCCATGACGGCGCTTATCGCCGTATTGAAGTTAAAGCGGTCGATGTCGGCCGTGACCTTGCCAATAACGCGATGCAGCTCACGGTTGAGCTCTTTACCGCGCGCGGCGGCGGCGGCGGCGTCAAGCGACTCATCGTAGAGAGAAAGCAGCGTGCCTTCTTCGTCGACAACCGTCTCGCCAAGCAGGTCATGAGCGCTTCGCCAGACGCGATTAACAAAACGCGAGACGCCCTCAAGCCCCTCCTGTGACCAATCGAGGTCTTTGTCCGGCGGCGCCATAAACAGGGTATACAACCGCAGAGCGTCAACGCCAAAACGTGCAATCATGTCCTCGGGGGCGATGACGTTGCCCTTGCTCTTACTCATAACCTCGCCGTTGAGCTTCACCATGCCCTGAGTCAAAAGATTGGAGAACGGCTCGTCAAAGGCAAGCAGGCCAATATCGCGCAGGGCCTTGGTGAAAAAGCGTGAGTACAACAGATGCAAGATGGCGTGCTCGATGCCGCCGATGTATTGGTCGACCGGCATCCACGCATCCACCTTTTCGCGCGCGAAGGGCAGCGCGGTATTGTGCGGGTCGGTGTAGCGCAGATAATACCAGCTTGAGCAGGTAAACGTATCCATCGTGTCGGTCTCACGATGAGCGGCAGCGCCACATCGCGGACAGGTGACGTGGTAGAACTCGGGACGACTCGCCAGCGTTTCGCCCTTGGCCACGTCTGCGTCCATGGGGAGCACCACGGGCAAATCCTCTTCGGGAACCGGAACAATTCCACAATTATCACAATAGATTGCGGGAATGGGATTGCCCCAGTAGCGTTGTCGCGAGATGAGCCAGTCGCGCAGACGAAAGTTGACCGTTGCCCTGCCCGCGCCCTGAGCGGCGAGCTTGTCTATGACCGCCTGGGAGCCGGGCGAGTCCTTGCCGCCTTTCATGCCAGTGAACTCGGCGCTTTGCACCATGACGCCCGCTCCGTCAAAGGCGGCCTCCCAGGTTACGTCGTCGAGTTTTCGCTCCCGCGCCTCATAAAGTGTTTCGAAAAGTGGGTCATCTTCGGCGATGACAACCGGCGGGATGGGCAAACCATAGGCGCGCGCGAACTCAAAATCGCGCTGGTCTCCTGAGGGCACCGCCATAACGGCACCGGTTCCGTAGTCCATCATCACATAATCTGCTATCCAAATTGGCACTTTTTCGCCATTTATGGGATTGACGACAAAGCGCCCGGTAAACGCGCCGTTTTTTTTGCGTTCGCCCTTTGAGCGCTCTACCGCCGTCGCGGTCGCGGCAAGCTCAACCACGCGCGCGACCTCCGCTTCAAAGACCGTGCCTTCAACCAGGCGCTTTACGAGCGGATGCTCGGGCGCGAGCAAAAAGAAGGTGCAGCCAAAAAGCGTGTCGGGCCGCGTGGTAAAAACGGTGATGCGCTCGTCGCTGGGATTTTTATCCGCGTCGCACAGCGCGAAGTCAATCTCGGCGCCAGTCGAGCGGCCAATCCAGTTTGCCTGCATCTGCCGCACGCGCTCAGGCCAGCCTTCAAGCGTATCGAGGTCGTCGAGCAACTCCTGCGCGTAGTTGGTAATCTTAAAGAACCACTGCTCAAGCTCGCGGCGCTCAACGGTACTGCCGCAACGCCAACAGGCTCCTTCGCCGAGCACCTGCTCGTTGGCAAGCACCGTCTTACACGACGGGCACCAGTTTACCGGCGACGAGCGTCGCTCCACGAGACCCTGCTCCCACAGTTTGAGAAATATCCATTGGCCCCAATGGTAGTAGTTCACGTCACTCGTGATGACCGTGCGATTCCAGTCATAGGAAAAGCCGAGTTGTTTGAGCGAGGCGCGCTGTCGCTCGATGTTGCGATAGGTCCACTCCGCCGGCGTCGAATCCTGCTTGATGGCCGCGTTTTCCGCCGGCAGACCAAAGGAGTCCCAACCGATAGGGTGCAGCACGTTAAAGCCCCGCATACGCTTATAGCGGCTTATCACATCGCCGATGCTGTAGTTGCGCACATGCCCCATATGCACGTCACCAGACGGGTAGGGAAACATCTCCAGCACGTAGTAACAGGGCTTGTCATCGCCTTCACGCACCTCATCAAGCCGAGAAGCCTCCCACACACCCTGCCAACGCGGCTCAATCTCTCGCGGCTCATACGGTAACATCGTCACACTCTCCCTTTTCTGTCTTCCTGTCCCATGGTTGCTCCCGTCCCCCTGTTCCATTCGCCCCTGTCCCATT
>JAISFJ010000007.1 GCA_031263665.1 Coriobacteriales bacterium | reverse complement strand
GGAAAGTTTAGCTGACGGACGCACCACTTTACGCCTGTTTGTACCTGTTTGCACCCCCTTCTCGCCGCGCCTCCTGCTCTATCTCCTGTCGCCTCCTGCCACCTCAGGCCAGCCGCCTCCTGTTGTTTCGGGTCAGCCGCCTCAGGTCAGCAGCCTCCCGCTGTTTCGGACTAGCCGCCTCAGGTCAGCAGCCTCAGGTCAAAAACTCGTAAAACTCATGCCCGCCAAAAAGGCTTTGGATAAGAACGGTCCGAATCGCTCCGAGCAGGGCTATCTCAACGAGGGCAAGCACAAGGCAGAAAGCGAGCAACAACAACCAATGAACAACCGTATGACGTACGGCAAAGCGCTTACTGAGCGTCAGCAAGACGAGGTTAACGCTAACGATAATGGCAACAAAGGCCGCAACGGCCAAAAATGGAGAGACCACGCCCAGGTAAGGGTAGCCAAAAAAGAACGTGGCCCCTAAGACAAAGGTCAACACCAACTGTGCTATCGCCTTTGACGGCTGGGCAAATATCTGCTTTTGGGGCGCGGCATCGGCGCGCAGAGCAAAGAGCAGGGGCGCAAAAACCGTGCCCCCGGCAGCTCCGGCAAAAAAGCCCGTAATATAACGAATCGTATTGGTGGTAGGCCTCAGCCCGAGATAGGAAGTGACGCCATCAAAGGCCATGGGGACGATGAAAAAGGACAGCGCGATGATGAAGGGAGCGGGCAAAAGTCCCGTGGGCTTATCCGTACTTCGCGCGTAAATGAGAAAGGCGGCCACAACCGCAAAGAAAAATCCAAGGTAGATGCCCGTGTCGCGCGAGCAGGCAGAAAACACGAGGCCCCCCGACTCAAAAGAGCGCGCGGGTATCTGATGGCAGAAGCCGTGTCCGAAAAACCGGAGAAATTCCTGCATGACAAAACTACCCTTTCTTCAGCCTTGGAAAGCACCCGAAAAACCCAAAATTATTAAACTCATTATAAGGGAAGCGCTGATTGAATGCTGTTGCGTCAGATGGCGTGCATCAGATGGCGTGACATGATTTAATCAGTGCTTCCCCAAGCAAAAGGAACACAATGTGTCATAATACGTTGAGCCTATTCGCAGTGAGACCGACGGACATCCATGACAGCTCTTGATTCTAAAGACATCCCTTCCACGCGGCCATTCGCCAATCTGCATGGCATGATTGTCTGCACAAACAGCTCCATGCGCCTGTGGCCGCTTGCGCGTGAGCGCGCGCCTCTCGAACTCAACGGTGACACAAACGGAAACGCAAGCCCTCTTGCAAAGACCATCAAGGCGATGCGTCCCTATTGTGAGAGCCCGCTCATCATAGCCGTCCCGCACGACATCGCGCTCTACGTAAAAAAACATATCGCAGAAGCGGGGCTACTTGAGCCTGACGAGTATCATCTACTCGTAGAGCCCCATCGCAGAGGAGACGCGCTCACCTGCGCCTTGGCAGCGGCAACGGTGAAGCTGACCGACCCTCACGCGATTTTGCTCTGCGTGCCCGCCACCGTCACCTTTGAGTGCGACAATCGCTGGGAACAAGCCTTAAAGCGCGCCTACCGAGCCGCAAAAAACAGCAAAATCGCGCTGATAGGAAGCTCGGTTGCCCCTCTCACCAAAGTGGCGGGAGGACAAAGCAGAATTGCCGCCACGTCCGAACTCGGAAGCGACAAGCCCCCTCTTTTACTCGGGACGGTGCGGATGGGAGCGGAGTGCAAAGACATCGATGGCGTCTACCAGGTGCGCAGTTTTATCGCTCGCCCCACACCGGCGCTTGCCTGGCGCGCTCAGCAGAACAAATCACTGTGGAGTACTCACATCTTCATGGTAAGGGCCGACCTCGCTCTCGCCGAACTGCGCTCGGTCGGCCACGAAAGTAACGACCCTTCGATGCAGTCCGTCCAACGCATCGCGGAAACCGCACGCTTCTTTGTCGCACTTGGCGATGAACACTGGAGCAGCAAGGAGGCGGCAGGACTCGTAGAGACCTTGCCAACAAGCTCCTTTGAAGAGGCGGTTTTCGAGACGACGAAGCTCCTTGTAGCCGTCCCCACGAGCGTCCCCTTCGCCGACCTGACAACCCTTGCCGGCTACGAGCAATCCATCAAGGCGGACTCAAAGGGAAACCGCCTGCGCGGCAAAGCTCTCGCCGTACAGACAAAAGACACCACCATACTTTCCGATGGAGCCAAATTGGTGGTAGCACTCGGACTTGAAGACGCCATCATCATCGACACCGAAGACGCCACCCTCATAACCACCCGAGACGGCCTGACAGCCATCCCCTCCCTCATAGCCACCCTCCGCACCACCAACGCCCCAGAACTGTAAACAACAAACTTTTACTGAGGATAATAGGAGACCTCGCTCCCGTTGTTCGCTCGGCCCGCTCGGCTACAAACGTGCCGCTGGCACCTTTGTTTAACGCCTCGCGCCTTCCCAGGTTCGAGTCCTTCTTGTCGCAAAAATAAACGACCCTGTAAAAACAAGGTCGTTGAATATTTTGTGGCTCCCCGGGTAGGACTCGAACCTACAACAAATCGGTTAACAGCCGATTGCTCTGCCATTGAGCTACCGAGGAATGGCAGGTGAAAAAACAATTCGTACAATTCGTGCGACTTGGTAGTATAACATATCTCCTGCCTTATACAGAACAGTCTGCTATCATGGAGACTCACGGAACTACACGGGTTATCGTTCACAGCGCATCGCTCTTGAGAATCCCCAAGGGGGCGTGGCGGAATTGGCATACGCAGCGGACTTAAAATCCGCCGTCGCAAGACATGAGGGTTCGAGTCCCTCCGCCCCTACCAAAATTATAGGCACCGGAAACCTCGCAAGGAGGTTTCTGTTTTATTGATGAGACAGGCATTGGCGGAGGGACTCGAAGCCAGAGGTACCTATCGTCAACACTAATCGTTGGAATCGATGGGGTATTC
Organism: Coriobacteriales bacterium; assembly: GCA_031263665.1. Taxonomy (GTDB): domain Bacteria; phylum Actinomycetota; class Coriobacteriia; order Coriobacteriales; family UBA8131; genus JAITEK01. Next base: position 1,925 of record JAISFJ010000007.1, on the reverse strand, counting down.
GTGGAGGTTTGCGTAGCTTTCGGCAAAGAGGGTTTTGGTCTTTTCGGGGTCTGGGGCGGGCGTGATGAGGCTTACGAGCGGGACAATCACCAGGCCTGCCACCATCGTTAAAGCCCCGGCGTTGATGGGCGAAGCGATGAAACCGATGACCATATTGGAACACACAAGCCCTACCGCAAAGATGAAACACACCCAAACGCTGGCCGTGGTCGTACGCTTCCAGTACAAGCCATAAAGAAACGGCGCGAGAAACGCTCCGGCCAGCGCACCCCAACTGATGGACATGAGTTGCGCGATGAACGTGACCGACGAGTTGTACTGTACCAGCGCGATAACGGCCGAGATGATGACAAAAACGACAATGAGGACGCGAATCGAGAGAAGCTGGCTTTTCTCCGACATCTTCTTTGCAAAATTGCCCTTAATAAAGTCGAGGGTCAGCGTTGAGGCGGACGTGAGAACCAGAGAGCTGAGTGTCGACATGGAGGCGGACAAAACGAGCACAACCGTAAGGCCAATGAGCAGGTCGGGCATGCTGGAGAGCAGGGTTGGCACGACGGCATCGTAGACGGGCGTCCCGTTAGTGGTAACCGGAACGTCGGAGGCGACCAACCGTCCAAAACTACCAAGAAAGTAGCTTCCGCCAGCGACGATAAGCGCAAAAACCGTTGATATAATCGCGCCGCGCTTGATAGACGAGGTGCTCTTAATCGCATAGAATTTCTGGACCATCTGCGGCAACCCCCAGGTTCCCAAAGAGGTGAGGATGACAACGCCCAACAGATTGATGAGGTCGGGGCCAAACATCGCCGTAAACGCTCCCTGCATACCGGCCGTCCCCGGGATGTCATTAGGCACCTGCGACAATGAGATGACCGCCTGCGTAAACCCGCCATGCCCGGCGAGCACGGCAACGATGACCGCGATGATGCCGACCAACATGATACAACCCTGAACAAAGTCGTTAACCGCCGTTGCCATATAGCCGCCCAAGACAACATAGATACAGGTGAGCAGCGCCATGGCGACAATCGCGTATTCATAGGGAATGGCAAAGGCCATAAAAAACAGGCGCGAGAGCCCATTATAGACACTTGCGGTATAAGGTATCAGGAAAACAAAGATGATGGCGGCAGCAGCAATGCGCAGGGCACGACTGTTAAAGCGGCTGCCAAAAAACTCAGGCATCGTCTGAGCACCGAGGTGATGAGTCATGGCACGGGTTCGCGCGCCCAAAACATACCAGGCAAGAAGGCTTCCGAGAAAGGCATTGGCCAGCCCAATCCACAGAGCGGCCATGCCGTACTTCCAACCAAACTGCCCGGCGTAACCGATAAACACAACGGCGCTGAAATACGAGGTCCCGTACGCGAAAGCAGAAAGCCAGGGGCCAACCTTGCGACTCCCCAAAACAAAGCCGTCAACATCAGTGGCGCTCTTGCGAGTAAAGAAACCGATAGCGATGGTGACGACAAAGAACAACACCATCATGAAAATCTTCAAAAACATGGAGGATTCCAATGAACATCCCCGGGAAGCATTGAGCGCATCACAACACATCACATCACGCCAGATGACGCGACACCACTCACTCAATATTTCCCTGACTGCGGCACCGCACGATGGAAAAGGCGCGGTCGAAGTACGCCGGATGCGTAGTGCTCATTATTGTAGCAGTAAACCCCACCAGCACCCACGAGAACTTTTACGAATCCCCTGCAAGTCGTGTGTCGCACGCAGTATGTCGCACGCAGTATGTTTGCTCCAAATACAGGCAATTTATAGAGAGCACGCCTTTGATTCGCTTTTGGGACAGATTTCTGCGTGCGACACACTCTTGACGCAGGCGGCACACGAATTGCGAACACGGCAACCTCCCTGTGTCGCGCTCGCCCGCGTCAGCAGTGCGTCGCACGCAGTATGTT
>JAISFJ010000156.1 GCA_031263665.1 Coriobacteriales bacterium | reverse complement strand
TCAGACGTGTGCTCTTCCGATCTAGTCATTAACAAAGAGATGGGGCTTGGCGAAGTCTTTTTTGATGGCACTGTCGCCTGTCCGCATGACCTTGCACGCTACGTTTGACAATGCCGGCTCGAGCACTCCTTGTAAAAATCGCAACTCCGATTGCAAAAAAGCGATGGTCTCCTGTTCTTCTATCGTTATCAACCAACCTTCGCCCTCATCGGCCAGTTCTGCCCAGCCACGAAGAAAGAACCTGAACATTTCCTGTAAACGGCGCGGGTGAGTACCGAGTGTTCCCAGGTCCTCCAGCACAAAATCTTCTTCAAAGGCCGACAACAGTCGCGTTGTGTTGTCGCTCAACCGGCGGTCGCCAGCAGACTGCGTTTTGAAGGCAAAGAGAATGTCGAGTGCCAAAGCGCGCATGGTGCTTACCTCGATGTGCTCCGTCGCCTCGGCTTTTTGAGTTTGTGTCTGTTCTTTGAGGCGCGTGGCAAAGATACGACTCGCCTCCGGTGAAGCACAGATTACGCGGATGTCAGCTGGTTTAACTCCTTTATTCAAAAGCGTTTGGATGCGCCCCATCAGTTTGGAAGCTCTCGCGGTGCCTTCGCCGCCAAGAATGCGAGCGGCCTGCTTTACGTGGCAGAAAGCGGGGTCGAGAACCAAGTAATCTCCCGATTCCGCTTTTTTGAGTTCTTCTGTGCTTGCGCCTTTAACCACTCGTATCTCCCGCCGTAATCAATAAAGCCCTACTCAGCTTTTTTTGTTTGCGCCCCTTGCGCTCCCTGCGCCCCTTGCACCCTCTGTACCCTGCGCACCCTCTGTACCCTCTGCTTCCTGCGCTTCCTGCGTCAAAGGAGTTGCGCTTTGTGACTGCGTCACCTTTGGGGCCCAAATCGGCAGTTTGATAGCCTGGGCCGGGCAGTTGTCCACGCAGACTCTGCATTTGGTACATTCGTTGAGAGCGGATTTTGAAGTGTTCGGATGGCGAGGGTCAATCGTTTCCGGGCAGACCTCGCCACAGATGCCGCAGGGCTTGTTGGTTGTGGTTTCCAGGCATTTGCCGTCGTCAATCGTTGGCCGAAAGAAGCGTCCTTTCTTGGCCGCCAACGACATGAAGGCCGAAAGGGGACAAATCTGAGCGCACCATTTGCGAAAAAATACGACTTCTCCTAAGAGTAAGAGGGGCGCCAGCACCACCGTCCAGGTCAGGTCACCGGCAGAAAACAGGTTTACTATCAAAAAGATACTGGCAAAGGTCAGGCCGATTGGGCAGATGAGGCAAAAGACGGGAAATCCAAAAATCAGCGCGCTCAACACCGAACCACCAAGTATTATGTGGCGAGAATCCCAGGCGGCACCGCGCTTTTTGGCGCAGCTTGTGCATCCGCTTGGCTTCGAGGCCTCGATTTCGCCCCTTTCTTTACGAGAGAACAGTCCGCGTAACTTTTGTACTACGGGCACGGGGCACACCCAGGCGCAAAACGCACGGCCAAAGATGACCAATAAAATGATGACGACAACCAGTGTGATAAGTGCTCGTGGAATCATCAATTTGGCGGCCACTATGGTTGTGAGGGCGCCCAGTGGGCAAATCAGCGAAACGGTCGACCAGCCTACGGCGCTCAAGGTGCCAAAATCAAGGTGCGTGATATAGCCAATCGTTAAAAGTACCATGACAGCCAGCACGACGATGGCCCTTAGTCTATTCGAGTTCATGAAGTCGCGCCTCCTTCTGACAAGCCATCGACCGCGTTACCGTTTTCATCCAGTGCTCTTACCACGATGGCTCGTTCGGTTGCTCCTGTCGAAATCGAGCCGTTTTCGAGCGACACACAAACCGCCTCGCAGGCACCGCATCCGTTACATTTGTTATTGATGACAAAAGGACGGTTGTGTTCGTCAAGCTCAATGGCAAAATACGGGCAGGCATCATAGCAAAAGCGGCATCCCGTGTCGCGATAGGCCAGGCACGTGCTGGCGTCTAACTCGGCCAGGCCCAGCAGGGTAGTTTCGACCTCCGCTTCTGGCGGTAGCGCCAAGGCTTCGGTGGGGCAAACCCGCACGCATAGGGGAGTGCCATCATTTTCTTCTCTGCACCAATCACAATAATCGTCATTAAAGTTGAGCGTAGGAGTGCGCATTCCGATAACACCGGCTTCGATGTGAGCGGGCTTAACCACATGGCGCGGACAAACCTCCACGCACTTCTCACAGCGAATGCAGCCGGCAATCAATCGCTCAAAGTCCTGTCCGCCGGGCGGTCGGACGAGGGGGGAGGCTCCCACAGAGCGCACGGTACCCAACGCGCACAATGCCACGGTTCCACCGACGCCAACGACCAATGAGCGTCGAGTGATTCCTCCAGAAGTTTTCATACAAGAACCCTTTCATCGGTTGATGCTGCCGTATCGGCCAGAGAGACGCTGATGATGTTTTTTAAGAAATCGCGGTCCACCTTCAAAAAGCCTTCAGTGAGACAGGCCAAGCCCTGGTAAAATTCGGTTTGAGCAAAGCGCTTCATGTCAGCGGTCATCATAGGCGCCCAGGCAGCCAGATGTTCGGCCAAAAATTCGCGCTGCTTATCAAGGAGTTCGAGTGCGTGCTCGTCCTCGTTTTTATCCAATGTTTCTGTGGTGTGCCCGCATAAAATCTGCAGGTATTCCAACTCAAGCGCAATATGGTCCTCGGGGTCTTTCCAGCCTTCGCTTATTTCCATGCCGGCGGCGTGATAGATGTCGATGAACTCGTCGCGGGCCTCTTGCATCATCAGGCGCTTTTCGGACGTGTAGACGCTCTCAAAGGGATAGGCTGCCGAATAGGCGTTGTTGCCATGACCGATAAAGGTGCGGGCATAATCTACCGACAACTCCAGCAGAGCGCTGTCTGCCTCCCCACCCAGGAAAGTCGCGATTTTGCGATAGCCAGCATCGACGTTATCATTGCCGGTCTGGATGGGAAATGAGGCGGCGTGCAGGTCATGCAACAGGGAGTGGTCGACTTCCAGGCGAAAGAGGCGACTGAGCATACCGTAGGTGGCCGCTCGTTGCTCGCAAAGTTTGGAAAGTTCAAGGCGCGATTTGTGGGACAGGCCGTTCATGATTCGCCTCCTTTTGCGTGCAAGAAGGCAAGAGCTTCTCTTCCCAAAGCGGTGATTTTCCAGTTCTTATCCCACAGCAGAGCGCCATTTCTATCGAGGTAATCCATAAAGAATTGAGCGGTTTTTGCTGGGTACTCCAATACGGGGTCCTGGTTGACTACTTGTTTGATTTCGGCGATAGAAATGCCGCCCTCCTGGTCGCAGAGCTCCAATATCTGCTGAAATACTCCAAGGTAACGTATCTCTTTCTCAAAGATGTTCCGCAACGCTTCGATGGGTTTGTCATCTTCGATTGCGCGACAGCCGGCTTCGGTGGTTCGCCAAAAAGCCGGTGGTGGAGTGCCAGGCTCAACAAATACCTGCCCGTCTCGTTTTACTTCCACAGGTTCGATGGAGACTTCGTCAAAAGGAGTACCGTCCTCGGTGATTTTCAGCAAGGCCTCTGCAGCCACCAGCATCTGACAATAGTTCGCGGCAGTGTAGACGGTGCGTCGGTTGCTCTGCATCTCGGCCACAAACTCATCGAGCTGTCCGTAATTCTTCGGTTCTTTGCAAAATTCCAAAATGCTCAAGAAATTTCGTTTGAGCGGAATCATATTGTCGAGCAGGTCCTTGATTTTCTCAGATGGAGCTTGGACAGGCATGTCATCTGTCATACGGATACCTTTCTTAAAGGAGATGAGGATGTAAGGGGGGACGTAACGTGTCAGGGGGACGTTACGTCCCCCTGACACCTACATCCCCCTTAATCTCTAGTAAAAAACAAAGGTGGTGAAGCCCAGTAGATAGAGCAGCGCGCGAAAGGCTACGCCACCGAGCAGGGCCGATGCCACGCCGACACCGGCTGAGCCGACCAAAGCCGTGCCGGATTTCTTGTGAGAGATGATGGCGATGACAAGCGGTAGGGCTGCTCCTAAAATCAGCGCGCCTCCCCAGAACAGTAAGGCGTAGTCGCCGGTCAAAAAGCTGGAAAAGACCGCGCTGGGATTTTGCATCGCCTTGGTCGGGTCAGTTGAGTCGAAGTAATTGCCGACCGTGGTAAAGCTGGCCCCCAAAAACGGAATCAAAATGGCATAGCCCAACATGACCACCACCTGGGCGACGCCGCCTCCGATGGCAACTTTGCCGGCCAGCCCGGTATCTCCATCTTTGAGGCCAAAGAGCAGGGTGACCACCAATGAACCAAACAGGATGGCGTTAGCCAGATAGTAGATATACAGCAGTACGCTATCCCACAGTGGGCGCGACGGCATGGCGTAAGAATGTGCCATCGCAATAACCAGCAACACCGATACCACCAGGGCTGCCCAGCCAATCCATTTTGGAGTCTCGCCTCTACGGGACATCACGAGGTAGACGATGGCGACTATCACCACTATCGCTATGCCGACAATCTCTTGGGTGATGCCGGAAGTTGGATTGCCAAAGCCGTTAAAGACTCGCTCCCAGTGCTGTAAGTGGAGCACTGAGGCAAGGCCACCGGCCACTACGGCAACCAAGGAGACAATCAGAGCGGGAAAACGAATCTCGTCACCCTTGCCCAGAGCCGCCAGAAGGCCCGTTACTCCAAAGGTTCCCGCTCCCAAACAAATCAACAGGGTAAAAATAATCAAAGGCCACTGAAGTTCCATTATGAAACACCTTCTTTCGCAGGCACCGAGCCTTGCCACGTACGACCACGGAGGATATAGGCGATGGATGGTTCATTGCCAACATCCGGCAAATGATAAACATCGCTGTCGGAGAAGGGCTGGATGGCGTCCTTTAGTTTGGCGCGGCTTTGTACGCAGGCTTCATAGTCAATCGAGTTGACTTTCTTGTTGCTGGTATCAAGCGTAACGTCCAGGGGTGCCGGACCTTCAAAGCTGTCAATCCCCTGGTCCAAGTCGCCAAAATAGCGCGCCCGCC
>JAISFJ010000135.1 GCA_031263665.1 Coriobacteriales bacterium | reverse complement strand
TGCCGCGCGTGGGGGCGCTGGTCGCTTCTTACGTGTCTGAGCGACGCAGGGAGAATGTACCCGCGACAGACGGCGCGGCGGGCGATACGACAGACGGCGCAGGAGGCGATACGAACGGCGAAGCAAGCGGCGCAAACGGCACAGACGGCGTATCCAGAAAACGCGGGACGGCCATCGTACCTATGCGATGGGCGCCCCTGGCACTCGCAGCGGTTGTACTCCTTTTAGCCTTTGTCGCGGGGTTAGGACTCGTGCCCTCACTGTTACTCGTCGCATTCGTCTGGGTGGTCATGACCATGGCAGCACAATGCACCGGTCAGGCAGGCATGTACCCGATGGAAGTATTCGGCGTCATCGTGCTTCTCATCATCGCACTCGTAACCTCAATCGGCGACATCGAGGCGTTCCTCGTAGCCGCAACGGCAACGGTTGCCTGCGGCTTTGTCGGAGACCTCATGAATGACTTTAAGGCCGGACATCTTCTGGGGACCAGCCCCAAAGCGCAGTGGTTCGGCGTGGCGGCGGGCGGCGTGCTCGGTGCCCTTCTTGGAACGGGAATCATCGTTTTGTTTGTAAACGTTTATGGGGCGGAGAGCTTTGGCATCGGCGAGGGTAAGGAGTTCGTCGCCGCCCAGGCGGTCGCCGTGGCCTCCATGGTCGGCGGCATCCCTCATCTACCCGCCTTTGTAATGGGCATCACCATCGGCATTATCCTGTATCTACTCGGCGCCCCCGCCATAACTTTTGGACTTGGCGTATATTTGCCATTTTATTTATCACTAACGGTCGCCGTTGGTGCCGCCCTCCGCTTTGTCATAGGGCGTATCGCCCCCAACTGGATAAAAAAAGAAGACGGCCTCGTCATAGCCTCCGGCCTCCTCGGCGGCGAAAGCGTCGTAGGAGTAATCTTCGCCCTGGCAGTTGTCATCTCCGGCCTATTGGCACTCTAAACCGAGAAAACCCTCGTAGTTTTCTCGATTTACAACACTGAAGGTAGACTCGGGGTAGGCCGCTTTGAATGTTTGAACTCCGGTGACTTTTGCCCCGGGTTTCCACTTAAACTCAAAAGCATTGGTTTTTCCGCCTTGAACTTCAATCAGGTCGATTTCCTGTTTTTGAGCGGTGCGCCAAAACCTGAATGTCGCTTGAATACTGCGGTAAGCGAGCAGCTTGTGTCGCTCTGTCATCAGGTAATTTTCCCAAAGCGCACCAATATCTGAGCGCGTCTCAAGAGCACGATAATCTGCTATCAGGGCGTTACGGATACCGTTGTCGATAAAGTAGATTTTACGGCTCTTCTTCAACTCGTTACGCAAGTTTTTGGAATACGATCCCAGTCTAAAGACGATGTAGGACTTTTCCAGAATATCAATATAGCGTTCGACTGTCTTACTGCTTAAACCACTAGCCTGTCCTAACTCATTATAGGATACCAGGCCACCAACCTGATAAGCCAGCGCCTGAAGCAGACGCTCCAGTTTCTCTGGACTCTTAATACCTTCGTGCATCAGAATATCTTTGTAGAGAATGCTGCCTGAGAGTTCTCGAAGAAGCTCCTGTTCATCGCCAGGACTGGTTACAACCTCTGGGTAAGAGCCGTAGACCAATCTGTGCGGTAACAAGCGTCGCTCTTCAAGCAGACCATGGTAATTAACCAATTCGGCAAATGATAGAGGATAGAGCATGTACTCCCATTTTCTTCCCGCCAACGATTCGTTAATTTTGTTAGCAAGCTCAAAGGATGAACTGCCTGTGGCCATAAGTTTGGCCTCTGTGATATTATCGGTTATCAGCTTGAGTTTTACCCCAATATCAGTAATACGCTGGGCTTCGTCGATAACCACAATGGCAGCTTTTCCGATGAGCGTTCTGAGTCTGGTAGAAGTGGCTTGCTCAAATAGCATTCGGACATCGGCCTCATCACCGTTTAACCAAAGAACATCGTTACGTTCTTTGAGAAGGGCCTTGAGTGCCGTAGTTTTTCCAACTTGACGAGGCCCCATAACAACGATTGCCTTGCTGTCCGACAGGTGTTTTTTGAGTTGCTTGGCGATGGCTCTTTCAATCATGATTTCTCCAAGTATTGGGTTTCTATTCCCAAAATATTATCATATTTTTGGAGGCACGACCAAATGTATTCCTACTTTACCCCAAATAGACAGGGCGAGTGTCTCAGACTCTACTTCCGTCATTGCCATGAAACCCTGCCCGGGATTTGGCCAGACTTCAACAAGCAAACTACCAATCAGCCCCCGGTTTCGTTTACCGTGGTGCGCTTGGCGCGTGGCAGATTCTGCGCGAGCATAGCGAGACGCTTAAATCCAGTGGGAGAGTCACAGGTTTTCATTCGGTGCGCTTGCGGTGACGAGGGAGATGCAGCAAGAACGCTTATGACTCGCGGTCTATGAGGTCTAAGAGGTCTTGTTGGGAATGGATTTGGAGTTTGGTTTTGAAAACCACCGTAGAAAACTGGAATAAGACCTGCGAGGCGGGCGTCGATACGGAGTTCAACTTCCCCGCCGACTGGTTGATACCCGTAAAGAAAGCCCCGTTTTACGGAGCTGCCGTAGGGTCCTTTCCGTTTGCGACCACCTGCGGGCTCAGGGTAGACCCTCAGATGCGAGTCATCAGCACCGAGGGCGCTCCCAGACCCGGACTGTACGCTGGCGGTATGACCGCGGGGGGAACCAACGGCGAAAGCAGTTACGGCTTGGGCTGCTCACCACTTGGCGCCAACGCCCTGACCTGGACCATGGGCTACATAGCCGCCCGCCATGCCCTGGATATAGAGTAGACGCACATTTCACTTCACTGTTTACTATGATGGTTACCGTTTTCACCGACATCGGCGAAAACGGTAACCTATGATGACTTAGGGACCAACAATGCGATAAAACAAGTTGACACTGCCCTCTTTATGAGCTACATTTCTCTCAGTTTAATCTTTGAAATTCTCTCAGTATATCATTGTCATTTAGTTCAGTACTGAGTGGGTCGATAGGAGAGGAGTGCTGATGACGCTCACACGGGAGGGGTATCTGCCCCGAATCGCAGATCAGGAACTGCGGAGTCTGCTTGAAACTTATGGCGCGCTTTCGATTGAGGGACTGCGTTGGTGTGGCAAAACTTGGCTTGCTCTTAATCACGCCAATAGCGTCTCGTATCTCATGGATGCCAATACGCGAATTTTGGCTGAACACGATACTGCCAACGTGTTAACAGGCGAGACTCCCCATGTTATCGATGAGTGGCAAGAGCTGCCTGGCATCTGGGATGCCGTGCGTTTTGCTGTCGATCAGGATCCTGCCCGGGGCCGCTACTTGCTTACTGGCTCAGTAGTCAAACCTTCAGCCGAGATACGGCATAGCGGTATCGGACGTATCGCCCCAATCCGCCTGCGAACCATGTCTTTGTATGAGTCAGGCGATTCATCTGGAGCAATCTCGCTCAAAGCACTTCTCGAAGGCAAGCAAATCGAGTCCTCGAAAAGCATGGTTTCGATACAGGACATTGTCAGGATCGCCTGTTGTGGCGGCTGGCCCGTCAACGTCAGCAGTACTCCAGAAGACCCCTATCGTCTACCTTTCGATTATCTTAACAGCGTCATCGAAAATGATGTTCCGCAAAAGGAGATACCCGTACGTGACACCTCCAAATTTCGTCATTTTCTCGCCTCTTTGGCGCGTAGTAACGCGACCATCGTCAAGAACACAACCATCCATGATGACGTGCGGTCGATAGAAGGTGAGTTTTCGACCAACACCCTTGCCTCATACCTTCAGACGCTACGCGACCTGTTCATCCTTGAGGAGATTCCCGGCTGGAATCCACAGTCCCGTTCAAAGGCGCGCATTCTTTCAAGTCCAAAACGGCTCTTTGCCGACCCGTCACTGGCCGTTGCGGCACTTGGCACCACCTACCACAAACTACTTGACGACTTGCCCGCTTTTGGCAACATATTTGAGGGTCTCTGTATTCGCGATTTGCTGATATACGCGCAAGCTAACAATGCCAGGGTTTTTCACTATCGCGACAACAGCAAGCTTGAGGTTGATGCCATCGTTGAGGCGCGTGACGGAAGCTGGGCGGCCTTCGAGATTAAGCTGGGCGCAAAGGGTCTCGCATCAGGGGCCGCATCTCTCATCAGACTAAAAGAGAAGATGCTATCCGCGGGAACCCCAAAGCCAAGCGCACTCATTGTTCTCACAGGTTCGCAAATATCGCAACGCCGTGAGGATGGAGTCGTGGTAGTTCCTATCACCCTGCTCAAGCCCTGAAACTTCATGAGCTTAGGAAAAATAAAGGCATCGGGGCGCTTTTAGGAAACGCGACAACACAGACGCAAAAACCGTCAAGGGGACGGATTGCCAGGGTGCGCGTCCCCTCGTCCTTTGCCGTGGTCAAGTCAAAACCCAATGACCGGATTTGTCTGAGCCGACGCGTTTGATGGCGCCCAAGTCTTTGAGCTGACGTATCGCCCGCGCAACGGTTCTCCGTCCCTTGCCGATTCTGCCTGCTATCTCGTCGTAGGATAAGGTTGGCTCATCTGCGAGAATGCTGAGTATCGCCAGTCGCACCTCGTCTGTCGTATTATTTACCATGCCATTTGCAGTGCCATTTGCAGTGCCATTTTGAGCATCAGCACTGGTACTACCTCCGCTGTCGGCACCGTATGAGAGTTCAGGCACGATGACGAGCGCGCCGTTTTCATCATGATTCGAAAAGTCCTGCGTACGCTCATCCCAGTAAATATGCAGCCTGCGGCTCTTGAGGTCGTTGTTCTCGCCAAGCAGGATGTTACCAAAAAACTGTAGCAGATATGCGTCGGTGGGCACTACCCTGATTGCCTCATTGCGATAATTCGCCCTGACCAACGCGTTTCTGAAGAAGAGCGCGTGCTTCTCAAAAGCCTCATTATTCAACTGGTATCCAATGCTCCTGAGATACTTGATTGCCAGAAGCGCGACCACACGCGTATTGCCCTCCCTGAAAGCGTGATAGAGCCATATCTCCGAGATGAAGCCAGCGATATGCGCTACTCGCTCTTTCGCGTCAGGGCCAACAGGCGAATAGCTGCTCTCGCTACGAATACATGCGGCGATTTCTTCTTCCAAAAACTCCCAGTGTTCATAGGTGACCGTATCACCCTGTAAGACCCACTCATTTTTAGTGAAGTCGTAGGCACGATATTCGCCAGGCGCATACTCGTCAAACCCCCGAAAAAGTGCTTTATGGATAGCCTTCAGTGAGCCTTCATTAAGCACAAATGAATCGGTCTCGAGAAGCCGTTCGATAGTGGTCGAAACAATATCCGCCTCAATCTGACGATGCGGAGTGGTGATACCTTGTGTAGACAGGTCGGCATAATACGTTTTAAGCGTATAGTCAATCTCATCAATCGTTCTTTTGCCGTCGATATGCTCACGCGCGAGCTCAACCAACTTTTCAGAGGGTGTGAGATTGTCAATCGCCTGCAGGCCGATGGCCGTGTTCCAGTTCTCAAGCCGTCGCCCAGCACCGGGACTTGGTATTTTATCGTAGGTGATTTCCATCATCCCAGCATCAGCTCGATACCCAGGCCTTTGTCAGGTTTATCATTCCGTCGGGGGCGACGTAGAGGTCGTTTACGCGGCGTGAGCAGGCCAGAGCATGGTGGGTATAGAGGAGAGGGATAACGGGCATGTCGGCGGCGATGATGTCCTCAACCGCCTGGAGGGCCGAAATTCGCTCCTTGGCGTCCTCAGTCGTCCTGGCGGCTTTGATTTTTTCATCGACTTCCTCGTTGTGATAGTTGAGCTGGTTGTAGTTGCCAAAACTGGTGAAAAGCGGCGTGAGAAAGCTCTCCATACTGGGCCAATCGGCAATCCAGCCGTTGCTGGCAAGCCCACCAGAGCCCAACAGCGTGTCCCATAGCTCATCCTGCGTTCTTATCAAAGAGGTCTTTACCGTAAACCCCACGGCCTTCAGGTCATCTTCTATCATCTTAAAGAAATTGCGCTCATTTTCAAAATCCCAGATGATGAGCGTAACGGGGCCAAGTTCTTTTCCGTCGGGATAGCCGGCATCGCTGAGCGCCTGGCGTGCCTTGTCGACATCGTAGGTCGCTGCGGGCCAGGCCCCATCCCTGAACCCCTCGATTCCAGGCGGGATGATGCCCGTTGCCGGCGTGCAGTTGCCAAAGAACAGTTCTTCGCAGAGGGCCTCACGATTGATGGCATAACTAATCGCTTTGCGTATGTTGGCGTCCACAAAAATTCCACTCTCAAAACTGACCCAGAGAAACTCCGTGCAGACTTCCATGCCTGTAAGGGTTTGATTGTCGGGGCCCGCGGTGTAACCATCGGTCGACTCACCATAAACGAGCCGCGCCTCTTTCAGCTCTTTAAGAGGAATCGACGCAAGGTCCAACTCGCCAAGCCTGAAGCTCTCGTACGTCTTTTCATCGTAAGACAGGAGTTCTCCGTTTGCGACCGGCCGCAACACAGCGGGGGCGGGAGCGGCTTGGGCTGAGGCAGCGGGGGCGGCTTGGGCTGAGGCAGCGGCAGAAAAGGGGGCGGCACGCATGGAAGCCGCGGCGTTCATCAAGTGAGAAGGCACCGCACCTTTATCCATCGGCCCGTTTAAGGCCGTCCACACAAAATCCTCGCCAGAATCACCCGCAGTCGGCTCCATGTCGGACGCGAAAAAGCAAAACTCAACAGCACGGAGAAGCGCGGGCTCTTTCCCATAATCATCAAAACGCACAAGTTTGAGCGCACCGTACTGCGAACCGTAAAACGAATCGTTTTGCCAACTGTCATTCGGGTCCATCTTAAAGGCCCCATTGCCAATCGGCGCCTCGTCGATAGAGGTAAATCCACCCGTCGCGCCCATAAAAGGCACGGGGGCAAACGCTGGATAGGCGAGCATCTGAATGAACTCATAGAAGGGATAGGCGAGCGTGACTTCAAGGGTTGCGTCATCAATGACCTTGATACCGGAGATGTCCTCGGCCTCTCCTGCCACCAGCGCGTCGGCGCCCTGTATCGGCATAATATACGGGGCGTTGCTCGAAGTCTCGCCCTTCGCGTCCGGCTTAAGTATCCGCTCCCAGCCGTATTTGAAGTCTTTCGCGGTCACCGTTTTATCGTTATGAAAACGCGCGTCCTCAACAAGATGGAAGGTAAAAACGGTTCCCCCCTCCGTTATGTCCCAACTTTTTGCCGCCGCCCCGACGAGTTCTCCGCTTTGATAGTCATATTTCACCAAGGGGTCAAAAAGGCACGACGCTATTTGAATCCCCGCGTTTTCCTCCAGATAAAACGGGTCAAAGCTGCTGGGAATATAACTCGAAAGGTACAAAATCCCCCCGGTCTTGTCTGCCTTTACGGCGCCGCTTTTGGGCTCGTCAATGATTTCGGAAGGGCGTTGGACGCAGGCGCCGAGCAGAGGCAAAGAGCCAAGGGCCACACCAAGGGCCGCGGAGCCGACAACGAAGTCGCGGCGCGTCATCTTCGCCTGGGGCAGTTGGGACAGCATGGTAGAGAGCCTCCTTTTAATGATGGCTGATAACCGGGAGCCCCACTTCGATGAGTTTGTAGAGTGAGCCCGCGTCGGAATAAGACATATTGATACAGCCGTGCGAACCGGCATACGTGTAGCGATTTCCTCCAAACGAGGACTGCCAGGTCGCATCATGAAAGCCATGTCCCGCCCAGGTCATACGCATCCAGTAGCGTACGGGAGTCTCGTATTCGCGCTTGCCATTGGCTTGAATCTCGCCCCTCAAAACGGTGGGGCTCAACATCTCAAGAATGCTGTAGACACCCGAAGGCGTTGCCCGATTGCCCCAGGGAGCGCCCGTAACAACATCGGCCTCAAACTCAATGGAGCCGTCAACAAGGTAGTACATATGCTGCTTTGTTAAATCGAGCTCGATATAGGTCGTGCCCCAATCGGGGGTTCCAAGCGGGGCATGCACAGCCGCGGTCTGAGTGTAATACGGCTCGCGTTCCTCGCCCGTATGATTGGTAATGGCCGTCTTGATGGCCTCAATCTCGGAGTTTTGGTCGACTTTCCAACCATAGGTGCCGGCGGAGACCGTCGCGTCCTCCCCCGTCGCGGTCTTAAACGCCCGCTCGGTGCCCACCGTGTCATGGCGCGCGGCAAAATCATGTACCCACGTAGCGAGGGCCTCGCCATTGAGCGTTCCCTCACCGCCTTCGCCTATGTCAATCCAGTCGATGGCGGTTGTCGCGTCGAGAAGCTCGGTCTCATCTCCAAGGTTATAGGTGATGGCAAAAGGAACATAGGTGTTGTAGGTCTTGACCCGCTCGACGAGCTCAGGGTTATTCGCGAATATCTCAGGCGGAACATAGCAGCCCTTATCATCGAGGCTAAGCGTCGATACCAGGCTTTGAACGCCTTCGTCGATAGCCTCGTTTGTCCTGGCTTCGTCCAACGTGGTGCCTGGGTCCTCGGGTTGGATGACATACTGCGATTCCTCGAACTTCGCGTAAGCATCAACTGGCGGTTTCATGTCCGCTTCGTTGAACAAATCAAACTTCTCAAGCACGCCGGTAAGTTTTGCCTTGTCGAACTTGACGCTGGCCAATGTCGCGTCCTCGCCCGCATCGCGAAACAGGCGCACTGGCCACAAAAACGGATTCTGCTCTTTCATCATTACCGCAACCTGACCGTCCGGCACGTAGTCGAGGTCGATGTCGGCGGCTTTGATGGTTTTGCTGAGACTGGCGCGGCCTTCGATGACCATCTCGTGCTCATCAACGCGTTGAGCGATGGCCTGCTCAACTTCCTCAACCGTCTTGAAAGTGCAGTTGATGCTGTCAATCGAGGTGTTAAAGCCAAAATGGGACGAGAAGTAATACGTTGCGACACCGTAGAACGCAATAAGCACGCCAAATACGATGCCCAACACTATCCATAACCATTTGAAATTGAACGTTTTCCTTGCGTGTTTCATGTTCGTTTACAAAACTATCCAATCTATCCAATCCGCGTGCCCCTTGGTCACGACTCGGCAGACAAAAAGCAAAAAGCCCAGCTCCTCCCTTATTATTCCACACTATCACAAGAACGCCCTCTATAGCGGGGGATTTTATACTCAACTCCCTCGAAACCCTAAAATCGACACAAAACTGACAAAAAACTCCCCTTCCCACTCACTCGCCGCTCCCTTTTTACCTCCCTTGTTGCTCCTCTGAACGTCCACTGGACGTTCGAGTCCTGCCAGGCGCGCCACTTAGGATGTTTTGGCAGAACTCGAACCGGTACCTTAGGGATGGTTACCAAATAAATTGGACAATAGCCTGTGAGTCAGATTGCTTCAGGTCAAGGCTTAAGACAGGTGGCCCTACTTGTGGTAATGCCGCCTGTCTTCAACGCAGAGCTGGAGCAATCTGGCCGCAGGATATGTCCAATTTATTTGGTAACGATCCCTTAAGGTCAATCGGTGATGTGAAAATCGTTGGGGAGGGGGTGTTCTTCCTCTTGTTCCTCTTCGCGCTTGGGGGGCTTGCTTTTGTTCAGGAGGGAAAGAATCGCTCCGAGTACAACCAGCACAA
Source organism: Coriobacteriales bacterium (assembly GCA_031263665.1). Taxonomy (GTDB): domain Bacteria; phylum Actinomycetota; class Coriobacteriia; order Coriobacteriales; family UBA8131; genus JAITEK01. Next base: position 2,893 of record JAISFJ010000135.1, on the reverse strand, counting down.
AGAGTATGCCGAACAGGGGTGAGAACGCATCGAATATCACCATGGGGGTGTCGAGTTTTTCCACAATGAAAAAGATGATGAGACTCGCCAGGGCAAGTGACACGCAGATACCCGTGCAGAGGCGGCTGAAGGCCATCGACTCCCTGCCGGCTCCGAAGAGGGCTTCGGGTTCGTCGGTTTCCTCATCATAGCGAGCCGAAAGCTGTTGTGTATCGCTCGGCTCTCGCGACTCATTGGCCCGCTTCCAAGCATCCTCTTCAAGTTTTTCACTGCGTAGGATGGAAAATCCCAGATGAATAATCAGGGCAAATACGATGAACAAATCCAAAAGGGACAGCACCAGATTGAACAAAGACCACTGGCCTACCCTCTTTGCGCTTGCGGGGGTTTCGGTCGTTTCTTGTTTGGATGTGCCCTCGACTTTGCTTTGGGGTTTTGCGGCGTTATCGGCACTCTTGGCGCTCTCGTTTGAAGTCGCGGCGGCGGATGCGGAAGGCGCAGAGGGTGCAGAGGGCAACATGGAAGCTCCGGGCAAAGCAGATAAGGTGTGGCGTGCGGTATTTGATGGTCTGCCCTTTGGCGACAGCGACCCTTTGGATGGCGGCCGTGTGCAGGGCGTATTCGTGTGTCCTGGCTGCGTACAGGGAGTGCCCACGTGTTCGGGACATGTGCAGGGCGCGCACGTACAAGAAACGCAGGGCTCACAGGTACCGCAATCAGGTGGGTCCACGGGCGGCACTGGTGGGGTGAGCTGTGTCCACTTCGCGTACAGTATGGTGTCTTTCCGTATCGCAAAGCGCGAAAAATCCCATTGATTCACACACTCAGGCTCGGCAAACCAGCCGTCAAAGGTATAGCCGGGGCGCAGGTCTATCGCCGGTTCGCTGATAGTGTTGCTAAGCGGGACATCGATACGTGGCGTGCCCCATTTTCCATCGTACTGAAGGTCAAAGTCGACACGAAACCGGTCCTGCACCCATTTGGCGGTATAAGTCTGCTTGGTTGAAGTCACGGTTATGGACGGCTGAACCAGAGGATAGGTAAACTGCGAGGGGTCAATCGTGGGGTCCTCTGGCTGGTCGCTTTGCCAACCCTGGAAGCCAAAGTTTGAACGTTTGGTGTCGATGGTAAAGCGTGGAAAGGTCACCAGTTGGTTGTCCGGCGGTGGATTGGTAACGAGATAATATATCTCGGTCGATTTCAGGCTCGCGATACCACGGGGAGGAGGCGTGGTCCAGAAGCCCTCTTCGTTTATGCCAGGGTCAAATTTTGTCCAGTATATCTCCGCGGCGCCCGCATTGGGGAAGTGGTCCCGTGGATATCCGCGCGCGTCGAGACGAACGGAGGCGTCATAGTACGGGCCCGACCCATCACGGTACATCTCATCGGTCAGAGGGCTTGGAATATAGACAAAACGGGTCGCGGAGTTTTTGGGCGAACCCACGGGAACACCATAGTGTTCCTCAACCGGATTGCCGTCGGCGTCTCGGTCGGCAAACACATTTGTTTTTGTGATATATGCCGAGGGGTTTTCGCCCTGGCTGTAATCGGCCATGCCGTTATCGTAGCCCACGTTACCATTGTTCACTTTGGCGCCGGCATCCTGTTCGGTGACGATAAACACGTTTGCTTTGTTGGCAGGATAGCCTTTGTTTGCTATAAAGATGTTGTTACTCAAAACCGGAGGGCTGGGCGGAAGGGCTCCCTGCTGTGTGTCGAGAGCGACCGCGCCACCACCGGCATTTGAGGTGCTTCTTGTGCATTCGTTATCATAAAACGTGCAGTTTGTTATCTCGGAATCGGTCATTCCATAAAACTGGATGGCGCCGCCCGAGCCATTGAGTTTGAAGCCAGAACCGTAGGCGCCCTTACAATAGTTGTGAGCAAAGGTGCAGTTTGAAATCGAAGCGGTCAGCCTCTTGCCCGTGATGCCACCCTCAAGCAAAAGCGCGCCGCCGTCATCACCCGAAGTGTTGTTCACAAAGGTGGTGCCCTGGATTACCACCTGCGAGCTTCCACCCCAGTTGTTCCTGACGGCAAAGGCCCCTCCGTCAGAGTTGGTCGAAAGCATGCCGGTGTTGCGCGCCTGGTTCCCATCAAAAAGACTGTCACGTATCGTAATGTTTGTATACGTGATGCCCGTGGCATAGACGGCGCCGCCCTGGGCATTGGCGGTTATGTAGTTGCCGGTAAAGTAACAGCGCTCCATCTCGACATCGCAAGATGACGCAATTCGTACCGCGCCGCCACCGCCGCGCGTGTTGTAGTTGCCCACAAAACTCGACTCTAAAACCTTGGCCTTTGCGCCGCTCATAAAGGAGATGGCACCGGAGCGGTCGGCGATGTCGCTGCCCGCGTTGTTCAAAAAGTCACAGCCTTCTATGGTCGCGGGACCACCACATTCTAAAGTGGTGTCCTTATTGGCGGAAAATTCCGTACCCTCAAGACGCAGAGTTGCCTTGTCCGACCGCACCGATGCCGCGGTATTTTCGGAGAAGGTGGAATTCAGGATAGTGAGCGTCCTGTTCGCCACCGTACTGCCCGCCATGACGATACCGGAGCTGAGTTCGGTAAAGCGACAGTCCGTAACCTTCAGGTCCGCACCGTCGCCCTGGACGTCGAGCGCCGTGGCCCTCATATCGGAAAATGTGGAGTTCTCAAAGGCAAAGCTGCCGCCAGAAAGCCACAGGCCACCCGTCCTATCGGGCGCGATGCCCACAAGATTCAACTGCTTAAACGTGATGTTGGCACCCCCCGTGTTCTCTATCTTCATGTGGAGCTGCCCCGCTCGCGCTTTCAGAGACGAGCAGGCCGAGGCGTCAATGGTGAGCGTGTACGCGTGCGTGATGGTGGCCTCGACCGGGCCGTTTTGCTCGAGGTCGGCGGCGATGGC
>JAISFJ010000061.1 GCA_031263665.1 Coriobacteriales bacterium | reverse complement strand
GTGGCACGAGGTCTAAGGCCACATCGCGCCTGACGCCGAGTATGTCAACCTCGGCGATGTTGTCATCGTCTATCTTCAGTATTTTTGCCGGTATTGCCAAACACACAGGACTTCTCCTTTTTCTTTAAGGGCGACGAGCAGAGCGAACGGACGGAGCAAACGGAGCGAACGATTGGAACAAACGAGCGCATTATCAACTCCCTAGCAGTATGCCCCTATCGGCCAGTTGCGTGAAGCGAGCGGCGGCAACCGCTGCCTGACCGTAGGAAATGCAACCATCATTGGCAGGCAGAGCTCGATTGAGCAGAACCGTAAAGCCCTCGCTTTCGAGCAGGGGAACAACTTTGGTGAGAAGATAGCGGTTCATGAAAACCCCGCCGCTGAGTGCTACGGTCGAAAGTCCGTATCGTGCTCGTGCCAAAGCGCAGAGTGCGGCGATGAGTTGGACGGTCGCCTCATGGAAGCGCAGTGAGATGAGGGTGGCGGGCACGTGATTGGCGTGGTCATCTAACAGGGCCGTAAAGACCGATGAGGCGTCAATGACGTATGCGGCTTCGGACGCCTTTTCTTGTGTGGGCGTCTTTTCTTGTTCGGCTCCCTTTTCTTGTTCGGACGCCTTTTTTATTGCGAAGTGGTACCGTGCTTGCGCGACATCTTTCTCAGGGTCTGTCGCGGGCCGCTCGGTCGCTGGGTCGTAAAGCGCGGCCTCCAGTTCGACCGCGGCCTGCCCTTCATAGCTGCTTTCAGTGCAGATGTTCGCAAGCGCGCTGACCGCGTCGAAGAGCCGTCCCATCGATGAAGTTTCGGGCGTGTTGATATGGTTGGCAATAATCTGGTCGAGCAACAAAATCCTGTCCTCACCGATGCGGTTTGCCAGCTCAAAGGCTCCTTTATGCTCGGTAAGGCCGAAAGTCCTGAGGTATGACCAGGCCATGCGGTCGGGGTGGTCGATGGCGGCGCGCCCGCCTGGCAACAGAACGGGGCGCAGGTGGGCAAAGCGCTCATAATCCTCAAGCGTAGCGATGAGCACTTCTCCGCCCCATATCGTGGCATCGTCCCCATAACCAGTGCCGTCAAAGGCTATTCCTATCACACGGTCGATTAAGCTGTGGTCGTCTGCGCTTGTGCTGTCCGTTGCGCGGTGCTCGGCAAGCACGCTGGCAATGTGCGCGTGATGATGCTGCACCTCGATTCGCGCTTCATCCTGCGCTCGCGCCCATTTGGTTGAGAGGTACTCGGGGTGCGTGTCGCAGGCCAGCAGCTGATAGTCGAGGTCAAATATCCGCTGGTATAAGCCGAGGGTAGAAAGCCATGACTTGAATGCGGAGGCGTTTTCCAAATCCCCGAGGTGTTGGGAGATAAAGGCCTCGCCGTCGCGCACGAGGCAAAACGTATTTTTTTGCTCGGGGCCGGTGGCGAAGATGTGAGGGGTGGCAGGCGTGGCCGCAAAGGCGTTTTGCTCCGTGAGCTCAGAGCGCAAAGGCGAAAGCAGGGGCAGGGGTTGAGAAAACGGTAGAGGCTCCGGCGCGTATCCGCGTGCGCGGCGAATCAGATACACCCTCTCGCCGACGACGCGCGTGACGCTGTCATCGTAACGCGAGAGAATTTCGCGGTCGTTGTCGAGAAAGGCGTCCGCCACGCCGGCGAGCAGTTCATGCGCTTCAGTTTCTTCGGAGATGATGGGTTCCTCGCTCATATTGCCCGAAGTCATGACAAGAGGTGTCTTAACTAAGGCCATGAGCAGGTGGTGTACGGGGGTGGAGGGGAGCATGATTCCCAGTTCATGCAAAGTGCCCGCCACAGAGTGCGCGATAGCTGCCCCCGTCTTTGCCTTCGCCTTTCTCTCCAGTAGTACGATGGGGCGCACGGTGCCGCACAGCAGCGCCTCTTCCGTAGCGTTTACCTCGCACAGTGTGGAAGCGTCGGCCAGAGTGCGTACCATGAGCGCCAGGGGTTTTTGCGTGCGTCGCTTTCTTGTGCGCAGCAGGGCGACCGCCGCGCTATTGGTCGCGTCACAGGCGAGATGGTAACCGCCCAGGCTCTTAATCGCGAGGATATGTCCCTGGGCAAGCATTGAGGCAGCCTGCTCGATAAGCGCGTCGCTTTCTTCGCGATTGGTGGCTCTGGTCGCTGTGTGCCCGCTTCTCCACAGCCGCAACATCGGCCCGCAGTCAAAGCAGGCGTCGGGCTGCGCGTGAAAGCGTCGATTTGCGGGGTCGTGGTATTCCGTGTCGCAAGCCTCGCACATGGTGAAGTCGGCCATGGAGGTATGGGGCCTGTCATAGGGAAGCGCGTTGATGATAGTGAAGCGTGGCCCGCAGTTTGTGCAGTTGATAAACGGGTAGTGAAAGCGTCGGTTTGCGGGGTCGAGGAGTTCGCGCAGACATTCGGGACAGGTCGCGATGTCGGGCGCTATGAAGGTACTGGCCTTTCCCCCTTTATCAGATTCACGGATAAAAAAGCCACCCGAACCCTCAACCGAGCCCTCTTTGACCTCTATTGAGATGATTTTTGATGCCGAAGGAGCGCAGGTGGGCAAGCTGTGGATGAAGTCATCGAGTGCGCGCTTTTCGCCTTCGAGGTGGATGTGGACGCCGTCGCTGGCGTTGAGCACCCATCCGGTGAGCCCGTGCGCCGTTGCCTGACGATAGACAAAGGGGCGGAAGCCCACCCCTTGAACAATGCCGCAAATGTGCAGGTCACGCGCTTCTGTCATTTTTTCTTACAGGTACCTTCCTGTTGTTGTCGCGGTGAGGTGTCCATGCTTAACGCCCTTCACACCCAGGATGCTTTCCGCAATCGCGCGCACTTCATCGCTGCGTCCCCTTAATACGATGACCTCCAGGCAATTATGCGCGTCAAGATGAATGTGCATGGTGGAGATGATTTTCTTGTGATGCGCGTGTTGTATCTGGTCGAGTTTATTTTGAAGGTCAGAGGCATGGTGATTAAAGACGATGCTCAAAGTCCCGACGATTTCCTGGACAGGGTCATCCCATTCTTCGTCGACTAAGGCATCGCGGATAAGGTCGCGAATGACCTCCGAGCGGTTTTTTGCGAGTCCCCGGCGCGCAACGAGATTGTCGAACTGCATAAGCAGGTCATCGGGGATGGCGACGCTAAACCGTACGAGTTCACTCATGGCGGCCCTGTTCAGATTCAGACTCAGACAAGGTTTACCGAAACACCGGATGTCGCGGCGGCCTCTTCTTCACAGATGTCGCCCGCCTCAGAGAGCAGGGCCCGCACTTCATCGAGAAGGCTTTGAGCTTCCTGCAGCTTGGCCGCGGTTTGCTTGTGCTGTGCGCCATCCGCCGTGTGATAAGCTCGGTGAGTCCAGCGGCGCGTGAGAGCGACCGCCTCGTCTATTTGTTCTATGGTCGCCTTAAACTGTGTGGTGTTAACACCATTGGTACACATGGTTTTTCCTCCTTCGCCAGACATCTTTTTTCAGGCGCCGTGTTCTCAGGCGCCGTGTTGTCGGGCATCAGGTTCTTCTCAGAGGTCAGGTTCTTCTCAGAGGCCGGGTTCGATACGTTTAAGCAACTCGTCTTTTGACGCCGCACCAATGGATACCGCCGCGGCCTCACCGTTTTTGAACAGAATCAGCGTAGGTATCGACATAACGTGATACTGCTGCGCGATTTCGCCCTGCTCATCAATGTTAAGTTTTCCAACGGAGAGTTTGTCCGCCTTCTCATCGGCGATTTCTTCGACTATGGGAGAGACGGCTCGGCAAGGGCCACACCAGCCTGCCCAGAAATCGACGAGGAAAGGTTTGGGCGACTTGAGCACCTGCTCCTCAAAATTTTCCGTGGTTAATTCCACAACATTAGACATCGTATACTCCTTTCGTAACAACAGTGGACAACTTGCATTGTCCTTTCGCATTGTAACTCAGTTGCCGCTCCTATGCGACAATTCGAAAAATCCTCTTGCATAGTGGAGGGCTTTCATATATATTCCGGGCGGACTGAAAACAGCGTAGGGTTCTTTTTTTCGTCGATAAAATGCGAACCCGTCGTCGAGAGGAGTATGTATGCCTCATCCAATTATCAATGCGGATGAATGCTCTGCCTGCGGAATCTGTGTCGACACCTGCCCTCAGGGTGTCTTAGATATAGTGCGTGATGCCGCGGCTGTTGTTAATGAGGATGCTTGCATCGGTTGTGGCGAGTGCATGGAAGAGTGCCCCATGGGAGCAATAGAAGATATTGAGGAGGATTGAGCGGCACTAAGGGACTGCTCAACAATAATCTTTACAAATCTTGCGGCCAGTTTGCTCAATCTCTGCGTTGGCGAAATGGGGCATTACCGCTAGTAGTACCCCATTTCGCCGCCTTGACCTTGAGC
>JAISFJ010000037.1 GCA_031263665.1 Coriobacteriales bacterium | reverse complement strand
GGGGAGCTATCTCGTCCCAAGACATAAAAGAACCGTCCCCTTTCTGTCCTGCCGCCCAACTCAGCCCTCCACTTTGTCTATGGTGGTGAGGGCGGCTTTGATTGCGTCGTCCATGTCGTAGTAGCGATACTCGCCCAAGCGACCACCAAAGACCAGGGAGTTCTCTTGCTTTGAAAGCTCCGCGTAGCGCTGAAACCGCTGTTGGTTCTTGTCGTCGTTTACCGGATAGTAGGCATCGAGACCTTGCTTCCAGGCAAGCGGATACTCCCGCGTGACAACAGTCTGCGGCTGCGTTCCGAAAGCAAAGTGTTTGTGCTCGATGCTGCGCGTATACGCCACTTCCGCGTCGGTATAATTTATCACCGCGACACCCTGATAATTTTCTACGGCATGCGTCTCGCTCTCAAACCGCAGGCTTCTCCACTCCAACGCACCAAAACGATAGCCGTAATACTCGTCTATCTGCCCAGTAAATATCGTCTGCTTTGCCAAACCATCGAGTTCTTGCTTGTGCTCATGGTAGTCAACACCGCAACGCACCTCAATACCTTTGAGCATACTCTCGACAAGCGCCGTATAACCGGCAACCGGAATACCCTGGTACCGGTCGTTAAAATAGTTGTTGTCGTAGGTAAAGCGCACGGGGAGCCGCCGGATGATGAAGGCGGGAAGTTCATTGCACGGCTTGCCCCATTGCTTTTCGGTGTAGTCTCTAATCAGCTTCTCATAGATGTCGCGCCCAACGAGTGATATGGCCTGTTCCTCAAGGTTGGCCGGCTCGCCTCGCACCTCGCGCCGTTGCTCATTGATGATGGCCCGCGCTTCCTCAGGTGTGGCTACCTTCCACATTCGGGAAAAGGTGTTCATGTTAAACGGCAGGTTGTATATCTCGCCACGATAATTGGCAATGGGAGAGTTGATGAAATTATTGAACTCGGCAAAACGGTTGACGTAGTCCCATATCGCCTGGTCATCGGTATGAAAGATATGCGCGCCGTATACGTGGACGCACACCTCATCCACCACCTTGGTATAGATGTTGCCGGCGATATGGTCGCGCTTCTCGATGACCAGACAGCGCTTCCCCAAATCGGTCAACTCGCGGGCACAGACCGCACCGTACAGGCCGGAGCCAACTATCAGATAATCATACATTGCCTGTTCTCCTTCATGTTTCGTGCCAGTGAGATGACTCAGCCTCAGTGTCGAAAATGTCGATGCCCTGTGAACACCAGAGCAAGACCGGCAGCGTCGGCCGCGGCGATGACTTCCTCGTCGCGGATAGACCCGCCCGGCTGTATAACGGCCGTAACACCGGCGTCGATAAGCACCTCGAGCGAATCCGCAAAGGGCATGAAGGCATCCGACGCCGCAACGGCACCACGCGCCTTTTCCCCCGCCTGGCTTACGGCGATACGCGCGGAGTTCACACGATTGGGCTGCCCCGCGCCCGAGCCCACCGTCGCGTTGTCCTTCGCGATAACGATGGCGTTCGACTTAACGGACTTGCAGGCTCGCCAGGCAAACAACAACGATTCGAGTTCCTCAGGCGTCGGTTCGCGCTTGGTTGGCACGGTGAATGTCGCGGGGTCTTCGCTTACCGTATCCGTTGTCATGACGAGCATACCGCCCTCAACACTACGATAGTCAACCGAGTCGCCGAACACATTGATACCCCCGGTCTTGAGCACCCGCAGATTCTCTTTTTCCTCAAAAAGCGTCAGGGCCGCGTCCTCATAAGCCGGGGCGATGACCGCCTCGACAAATTGTCCGTTGGCATAAATCGCTTTGACGAGAGCGGCGGGCACCGGACGATTAAAAGCCATCACGCCACCAAAAGCACTCACCGGGTCGACCTCGTGAGCTCGTTGATAGGCGTCGACCAGGCTGTTGTTGCTCGCGATGCCGCAGGGGGTGAGGTGCTTTACGATAACGCAGGTCGGCGCCTCAAACTCGCGTACCGCACCCCAAGCCGCATCGAGGTCGAGATAGTTGTTGTAAGAGAGCTCCTTGCCCTGAATCTGCCCTGCGTTGGCAAGTTGGTATTCCGGATGAGGGCCCTGACCTGAGACGATACCGTCCTGAGCTGGGGTGGTGCCGTCCTGAGGCGAGGCGGTGCCCTGGCCCGAGGCGGCACCCTGAGCTGCACCAGAGTCCTGCGCCCTGCGGTAGAAGGCCGCGCGCTGATGCGGATTCTCACCGTAACGCAAATCGCTTTGCTTGGTCAAAAAGAGGCGACACTCATCGGGAAAGGCGTTTTCATCCGACACCTGACGCGCAAACCAGCTGTAAATCGCGTTGTCATAAGCGCTGGTAAGGCGAAAAACCTCAAGCGCCAAGCGCCTGCGGGTATTGAGGGTGGTCGCGCCATCGTGCGCTCTCATCTCCCCAAGAATTTCCTCGTAGCTCGACGGGTTGGTAACCACCGCAACAGCCTGATGATTTTTCGCCGCACTCCGCAACATGGAAGGGCCACCGATGTCGATGTTCTCGATTGCCTCTTCAAAACTCACGTCCTTGCGCGCGACGGTCGCTTCAAACGCGTAAAGATTAACGACCACCATATCAATCATATCGATACCGTGCTTCGCGGCCGCCTCCATATGGGCCAACACATCACGCCGTGCGAGCAGTCCTCCGTGCACTCTCGGATGAAGCGTTTTCACGCGACCATCCATCATCTCAGGAAAACCGGTGAGGTCGTCAATGCGCCTGACAGCGATGCCCGCCTCTTCCAAAGCGCGCGCCGTGCCACCTGTTGAGATGACCTCAGCGCCAAATTCCTGGGTCAACACGTGGGCAAACGACACCACCCCAGTCTTGTCAGTAACCGAAATAAGAACACGCTTGATACGGGGACTTTCCATCGGCCTGCTCCTTTCAATAGGGCATAGTAGGACTTAATAAGCTTAAGGGTACTTCTAAAAACCCATTGCGCACCGTCTTGCGAGTCAATTTGCTCCAGCTCCGCCCGTGCACCCGGCGGCATTAGCCCAGCTCGTCCCACCGTGCGCCCGAACAGACCTGAAGCAAATTGACTCGCAAAACGGTGCGCAATGGGTTTTTAGAAGTACCCTTAAGCAAAATACCGTAGAATCATACTATACCTTCCGCTAAGCCATTAGATCGCTGACGGCCTGGGCGTAGGCTATGGGGTCGTCAACGGGAAGGCCCTCAACCAGCAGTGCCTGGTTGTAGAGGATGGTCGCGTAGCGCTCGACCTTCTCCTTATCGCCATCTGCCTGCGCGGCAGAAAGGGCGGCAAAAACCGCGTGTTTGGGGTTGAGCTCCAACACGCGCTCGGTACGCGGGAAGGCGCCCTCGGGGCCGGCAGAAAGCACGCGCTCCATTTCCAGTGAGATGGGACCTTCGGCGCTGATGCCGGCGGCGACATCGGCCAGGCGTGTGGACAGGGTAACTTTCGCGACTTTTTCGCCGAGCGCCTCCTGCATGGCCTTAAACAGCTTTTCATGCTCGTTGGCAAGGGTTTCAATCTGCTGCTTTTCCTCTTCGGTCTCCAATCCCAAGTCGCTGCCCGCCACGTTTTTTAACGGCTTCTCATCATAGGCGGCCATGACGCTCATGCAAAAATCATCGACGTCCTGGGTACAGAGCAGCACGTCATAGCCGCGTGCCCGTACGCTTTTGACCATCGGCATCTTGGCCAGCAGCACCTCATCATCGCCGGCCGCGTAATAGATGGCCTCCTGGCTCGAAGGCGCGGCATCCAGATACTCGCGCAACGTAACCATTTTTTCCTCTTTGGCCGAGTGGTACAAGAGCAAATCGGCAAGCGTTGAGGACAACGAGCCGTAGCTGGTATAGATGCCGTATTTGATGCCACGACCAAAGCATTCAAAGATGCCCTCGTAGCGCTCACGGTCATCATCACGAATGGTGCTCAGCTCACTTACAATCTTTTTTTCGATACGTTTGGCGATTGCGCGTAGCTGGCTGTTGTGTTGCAGCGTCTCGCGCGAGATGTTGAGATTGAGGTCGGCGGAGTCCACCACGCCACGTACAAAGTTAAAATGGTCGCTGAGCAACTCGCCACACTTCTCCATGATGAGCACGTTTGCGCTGTAAAGCGCCAGGCCTTTCTCGAAGTCCTTGTTGTAGAAATCATAGGGCGCGTGCGAAGGGATAAAGAGCAGTGCGTCGTAGGACAGCACGCCCTCAGCCCTCAGCGTAAACGTAGCGGCCGGCGCCATGTAGTCGTGAAAATCACCTTTGTAGAACTCGTCGTATTCCTCGTCGCTCACGTCAGCCTTGGCGCGTTTCCAGATGGGCGTCATGGAGTTAAGCGTCTCTACTTCTTGATAATCCTCGTATTCGACTTCGGCGTCGGAGGGGGTGACATCGATAACATCGGAGGTGGAATCTGCGGAGGTGGCACTGGCAGTGTCTTTAGTGCTGTCGCTGGTGCCTTTGGCGGTGTCGCCGTCTGTGGCGCCGTCTGTGGTGCCGTCGGCTTTGGCCAGCGGCCGCGACTTGGTAAGCTCCTTGCGCACAGGGTAGCGTACGTAGTTGCTGTACTTTTTCACCAGGCGTTGCAGCTCATGCTCACTTAAAAAGGCGCTGTACTCTTCTTCCTCGGTGTCCTGCTTGAGCGTGAGCGTAACATCGGTACCATGCCCGTCGCGAGTGACCGACGTAATGTTGTAGCCCTCGATTCCGTCGCTTTCCCAGGCCCAGGCCTCATCACTGCCGTAGGCGCGCGAAACCACGCGTACCTTTGAGGCAACCATGAAACTGGAGTAAAAGCCCACGCCAAACTGCCCGATGATGTCGATGGGGTCGCGCACACTCTCCGTATCCGCATTTTCCGCATTCTCCGCATCTGAAGCAGTCTTTGCGTCATTATCCGCGTCCGCACTCGCGCCGTCGCTCCTGCTCACCGCATTACCCGCAAGGCTCTCGCGAAACTCCAGACTACCAGAGTGCGCAATGGTACCGAGGTTTTTGTCGAGTGACTCCTTGTCCATGCCGATGCCGTTGTCGCT
>JAISFJ010000015.1 GCA_031263665.1 Coriobacteriales bacterium | reverse complement strand
AAACCAAATATCAAGACGACAATTGCCTATCGAGAGGCGTTGGAGAGACTCTGGCTCATTGACGAGCTTCCGGCATGGCTGGGCGGCGAGAATTATTACGCGCGGTTGAAGAAAACTCCGAAGCATTATATGGCGGATCCGGCGTTTGCCGTAAACCTGCTCGACATCGGTGTTAGTGAGTTGCTCGGTAAAGGCAGGCGCGTTAACGAAACTGCGTTCGACTCGACTTACGGCAACATCATAGGCAGGCTTTTTGAGTCGCTGGTGTATCAGAGCCTGAAGGTTTTTGCGATGGTGAACGAGGCAGAGGTGTTCTATTTTCACACGCACAACGGCAGCCGCGAGATTGACTTCATTGTGACTAAAGGGGCAAGGACTGTCGCCATTGAGGTCAAGGCGGCTCCCGATGTTAGCGACGGCGATGTGAGGCATCTGCTTTGGCTCCGAGATGCCATGGCAGGCAAGCTTGACGATATGCTGGCAATCACAACCGGACCGGTAGCGTATCGTCGCAGTGACGGAGTGGCAGTAGTGCCAGCAGCGCTTTTTGGTAGCTGACAGGGGCGAAGCTCTCAGTTTTGCACTCCATCTGGCAATCGTCCAATACTAATGAAAGTTGACCGGGGACGTTTCTCTTGGTATCCCTTTCCTGTCATGCTGCATGAAAGGCATATACGTCTGCGCTTTTTTATAGTAAACTTATAAGTAATATAGTATTATAGGTAGAGTCACGTATTCGCTCTGGTTGGGGTGCGGTGCGTTATAAGGTGGCTGAATTAAAAAAGGTGCGGGAAAGGATGGAGGGCATGTCGTATCGTCTGGCTGTGACGACGAGAGACGGGAAGGTTGTGCAGGAGCATTTTGGTCATGCGCGGCACTTTCATATCGTTGAGCTTACCAGCGATGGGTATCGCTATGTTGAGACGCGCGAAATCGAGCCGCGTTGTGAGGGAGCGGGCCCTGAGGAAACATCGCATGGCGCGGCGCGCTTTGAGCCGGTCATCGAGCTTTTGCGCGACTGCGACGCGATTGTTACTGCTCAGATAGGCCCGGGGGCAGCCCAATACGTTATCGGAAGCGGTATCCGCATCTTTGAGGCACGCGGCCTGGTCTCAGATATTCTCAATGAGATGGCAAAAACCAGGCTGCTTGAGGCAAAAGAGGCATAATGGTAGTGATAAGAGAGATAACGCGAAAAACCACCGAGACATCCGCTCGCTTAGACGAGCGAGCCTGCGACTCTTTGCCCGCATCGGGGCAACGTGTCGCCTTTGCACCAACACCATCCGTGCCCGCTCGTTCGCTCGAAAACATCTCCGCGGTACATCCTTGCTTCGCGCTCGGCAAACCCAACAACAAAGGGCGCATCCATCTACCGGTCTCACCCGCTTGTAACATCGGCTGCCGTTTCTGTGAGCGCTCCATCAACTGTGGTGAGCAACGCCCTGGAGTCACCGCCGAAGTGCTCAAACCCGACGAGGCGCTTGCTATCCTTGCTCAGGCACTTGAGCTTGTCCCCGAGCTCAGTGTCGTGGGTATTGCCGGCCCAGGTGATACTTTAGCGACTTCCGCGGCCTTTGATACCTTCCGTCTCGTGCGGAAGCATTTTCCTCAGATGCTTCGTTGTATGAGCACCAACGGTTTATTGCTGGCGGATAAAATTGACGAGCTTGTTGAGGTGGGCATCGATACCCTCACGGTTACGGTTAATGAGCTTGACCCTGAACGCCTCGCACTCATCAACGACCATATCGTTTATGGGGGCAGGCTTTATACGGGCGTCGAGGCGGCCGACTTGCTTGTTGCCAACCAACTTGCGGGTATTCGTGCCGCGGCCGAGCGGGGCGTGCTCATCAAGGTCAATACGGTGCTTATCCCCTCCATCAATGGAGAACGGATAGGAGAGATTGCGCGTGTTGTAAAGGAGGCGGGGGCGGGCCTGTACAACATCATTCCGCTTATTCCGCACGCGAAAATGGCCGATATACCCGCGCCGACCTGTGCGCAGCTCGACTACGCGCGCTCAAAGGCCGAAGAGCACATCACGGTTTTTCGGCATTGCCAGCATTGTCGGGCCGACGCGATAGGCACCATCGGCGGCAAAGACTTTGGCGAGCGTCTCTATCTCAACCGCAAGCGCCACGAGAACACCTTCAGTCACGGGTGACCCGCCGCACGCGACATCCTGCGAGCAGAGAAACAAACGATAACCAGAAACGATAACGATAACCTGCCATGCGCGCGGTCTTCTGCCGGTCTTCTGCCCGTCGTCTGCCCGTCATCTTTTGGGGCCCTCGTTTCGAGGTATAATAACGAGCGGTACTTTCCTCAATAACCGCGCTTCGATTTGACAGAATTTGACAGAATTTGGCAGGAGATGGTAGGAAATGGTGGGACTTCTGGCGGGGAAAACTTTTAAGTTTTGGTACGCGGCGGCGCGACCCGCTTCATTGGGGCAGTCACTTACTCCCTATGTGTTGGGCGCGGTGCTCGCGCTGGGTTCCCTGCTGTATCAGGGAACGTGGAGTCTGGCCTTTGGATACGGAGCGCAGGGTCTGTTATCCGTGCAGGGCGTGGCGCTCGGACTGCTGCTGGCTGTCGCGGGGCTCATCGGAGTAGCCTGCGCCCATCTCGGTCTTAACCTGCTCGATGACTACTTTGATTACCGAGGCGGCGCGGTGGCGCGTCGTAAGGAGCTGCAAGAAGGTGGCATGCGCGCGCGTATGGGAAAATGCGCCTACCTCGACCAGGGCGCCACGCTTGGCGACACCCGTCGGGTGGCCATCATGTTCATCGCGGTCGCTCTCGTCTCAGGCGGGTTCATCCTGGCAATTCGCGGATGGGAGGTCCTCATCTTTGCCGGTTGTGCCCTTGTGCTTGGCCTGGCATACGCCGGGCCACCGCTGCGTCTGAGCTATCATGGCTTGGGCGAGGTGGTCATCGGAGTCATCTTCGGCCCCCTGGTGGTTATCGCCTCATATTTCGTGATTTGCGGGCACATCGATTCGGTCGCCGTCTGGGCCTCCATTCCTACGGGGCTTTTGGCGTTAAACATCGTCCATACCCATGCCATCATGGACTTTGGGCCAGATAAAGCGGCGAAGCGTACCACACTCGCCGTCTTGCTCGGGTCGCCAAAAACCGCGGCGCTTTTCGGGGCGATATTCATCGGATTGGCGTACGGAACGGTCATCACAGGCGTCGCGCTCGGATTTCTTCCCGTGCTCTCGCTTTTGGTGTTGCTCACCATCCCCATGGCGGTGGAGTTGGTGCGGCTCGTGCTGCGCTATGCCGACGACCCCGCCTCGACCTTCAGTTATCGGCGCTGGATGGGGCCGATGGAGCATTGGGACGCCATCGTCGCGCGTGGCGTTGACTGGTTTATGATTCGCTGGTATCTTTCGCGCAATCTGCTGATGGCCTTTGTGGTCATTCTCGCCGTTGCCGGCCTGACGCCGTTTTATGTGAGTTAAGCAGGGTAACAAGCCATGAAAGCACCGATTTTATGAAAGAAATGCTGTATTACCCTTGGTGGTTTTTCCAGTGCAAGGTTTTGGGCAAGCGTAAACCACTGCAATCGGTCATCTTCATCACCGATTTGTGCAACCTGCACTGCCGCCATTGTAGCGTTGTTAAAGAAGGCCCCGAGGCGAAGAGCAAGTCGCTTGCCGAGGTGCGCAACGAACTTCAGTATTGCTACGATGCGGGCAGCCGTTTTGTCGATTTTGAGGGTGGTGAGCCGCATCTGTGGCGCGATAAGGAGGCTGGTGCAGACATCAATACGCTGGTCACACTCGCGCGTGAGATGGGCTTTCATTCCACAACGGTCACCACCAACGCCTGGCTTCCCATCACAGCGCACTCCGACCTCATCTGGGTCAGCCTCGACGGGCTTAAAGAAGCGCACGATGACCAGCGCGGGGCGGGAAGTTTCGCGCGGGCGATGGAGCATATCGGGGCTAGCGAGCACCCCAATCTCAACGTCAACATGGTGATAACCAATCGCAACTATCGCGACTTTGAAGGCGTGGCGCGGTTGGTGAAGGAGCACCCCCATCTGCGAAAAATGTCGTTTTCCTTTTATGTGCCCTACACCTCGCGCGATTTGCTGGTGTCACCCGAGGTGCGCAACGCCGTCATCGACAAGGCAATCGAGTTGAAAAAGGCAGGCTATCCGCTCATGAACTCGATGGCGGGCCTCGACCTGTTGCGCGACCCGCAGAACTTCATCCATAAAAAACAATGCTGGATTTCGAACTTCATCACCGTTGACGGTACGCGACTTTCAGCCTGTCAGGGTGAAGCTGCCGGCGTCTGCGAAGACTGCGGCTTTGGCATGGGCGCCGAGATGACGCTTCTCTTCTCGCTGCACCCCGAAATGATAAAAGCCGGCCTCAGCGTCCGCTCGGCGCGTTCTTAAGGTAGTGCCGATTATCGGTTATCGTTTCGTATTAGACAATTCGGGCTGGTACGTACCAATTGCTGTTGTTGATAGGTAATGGCTCAGGTATCATGCAAAGCACCACACCGCTGCCCATCTGCACTTTGAGCTGTCCTTGTATCGTTTCTAAAGGATTCAGCACAGATGACCTCCTTATGAAAAAATCTATCATAATCTACGGCAGTCTACGGAAAATTTTAATAGACTCCCTTAGGGAAGCACTGATTAAATCATGTCACGCCACCTGGAGTAGCGGTGGAGTCTACTCCGAGAACAGTATGGTGGAGAGATAGCGTTCGCCGGTGTCGGGGAGGATGGCGACGATTTTCTTGCCGGCGTTTTCGGGGCGCTTTGCGAGTTGGGTTGCTGCCCAGAGTGCGGCACCGGAAGAAATGCCCACCAGCACGCCATCGGTTTTTGCGATAGCGCGACCGGTCGCGAACGCGTCGTCGTTTTCCACGGTGATGATTTCGTCGTAGATGGCGGTGTTGAGCACGTCCGGTACAAAGCCCGCGCCGATGCCCTGTATTTTGTGTGGGCCAGGGGTTCCCTTGGAAAGTACCGGCGAGGCGGCGGGCTCAACGGCGACTACGTATACGTCGCCTTTCTTGCTTTTGAGAAACTCGCCCGCGCCGGTGATGGTGCCGCCGGTACCGATGCCGCTCACAAAGATGTCGATGTCACCGTCGGTGTCTTCCCAAACTTCGGGGCCGGTGGTCGCCTTGTGGATGGCGGGGTTGGCGGGGTTAACAAACTGCCCGGGGATAAAGCTGTTGGGCGTTTCTTTGGCAAGTTCGTTCGCGCGTTCGATGGCGCCCTTCATGCCCTTGGCGCCGTCGGTCAGCACCAGCTCGGCGCCGTAGGCGGCAAGGAGGTTGCGACGCTCGATGGACATGGTATCGGGCATGGTGAGGATGAGCCGATAGCCTCGCGCGGCGGCAATGGCGGCCAGGCCGATGCCGGTGTTTCCGCTTGTTGGCTCGATGAGTACGGTGTTCTCGTTAATTTTTCCCGCCTTTTCGGCCTCATCAATCATCGCCAGCGCAATGCGGTCCTTAACACTGCCGGCGGGATTGAAGGACTCGAGTTTGGCGATGATGGTGGCACCCAAGTCATTTTCGGCGTTGTAGCCGACCAGCTCAACGAGGGGAGTCTTACCTACCAGTTCGCTGATGTTCTTATAGACGGTCATAGAGCGCTCCTTTCAAAACTTATAAGATTACTAAGATTATAGCTTTCCTTTGAAAGCATCGCAAGTGCTCAAATGACAAAATCCCATACGCCGTTGTCGCGGTGCTTATCGAGAATATCTTGCAGAGTGAGGGCGTCGAGGTAGTTTGCCATGACCGTTTTGAGTCCATCCCAGACATCTTGCGCCATGACCCCAACGCGACGGTCGCTTGCTTCGGAGAGGTCGAGCGGTAAGGCAGGGTCGATTGAGCCTTCGGTGATACGGAGAATTTCCCCAACCGTGTAGGACTCTGCTGGGCGGCTGAGTTGGTAGCCCCCCTGGTAGCCGCGGACCGTGTTGAAGAAGTCAGCCTTGTTGAGCAGCACCATGATTTGTTCGAGGTAGGTTTTTGAAATGCCCTGGCGGTCGGCTACTTCTCGGAGTCGGATATAGCCGTCATTAACATGTTCCGCAAAGTCGAGCATGACGCGTAACGCGTATTGGCCCTTTGTCGATATTTTCATTGCGCGCCTCTCTTAGGAACGGTGTTCCTTATCGTGTCGCCGCCACCATCAGACGGCATAAACCAAACCATGTATACGTATAAGTTTATGCCATTTGGCAGGAGAGATTCAAGAGCGCTTTTCAAAGTCGTCTTTTACCGTTCAGGTTACAGGCTTTTACAGGGTTTTAATTTCCCTCTCTCGGACTCATCCCCACTGTGCCAGGGCGCAGCGGGGGTCTCGAGGGAAGGGAATTAATACCCTGTAAACTGTAGCGAGTGGGCAACGATTTGGAAAATAGTCTCAATTGGCGGACAATTCCTTAGGAGTTCAGGGTATGATAGCTATAGTTGTTCTCCTTGAGAGAAAAAGACATGAATCAGGAACGCGAGCCCCATAACGGTTTTGAAAAGAGTGCAACCTTTTATCTGGAGGCAGCTCAGACTGCCCTGA
>JAISFJ010000143.1 GCA_031263665.1 Coriobacteriales bacterium | reverse complement strand
ACTGCCATCAGGCCGAGCTGTTCGGTGCGCGCGTAAAACTGCGCCAGGATGTCTGAGTCAAAAACGCGAATGTCAAGCGTCTCCAGGTAGGCCGATGCGATTTCTTTAATCTTTGCAGCCGCCTCACGCTCAACACCGCCTTCAGAAACTACCAGCACCACAATCGGCGTGCGAATGTCGTTGTCCCGCAACGAAGCGAGACAGCGGGGCAGCTCGCCTTGATGGGTCAGGGGAGTGACGTGGTCGTAGGTCGCGACGACGTTATAACTCGGCGTTTTACGCCTGGTGCCTACATACGTCGGAATGATAATCACAGGATTCACGCTAAAACTCCAGTTTCTCAAGCCGCTCAAATAACAGGTCTTTCCGTGTGAGAAAATGCCAGGGATCAAAAAGCCCATCGAGCTCATCAACACCGAGCCCTACGTCGGTGTCTGCTGCCAGACGCTCCTTAAAGCTCAGGCCCTCTCGCGCCTGTTGGATGTCTTCCCATACCGCCATCGCGTTACGCTTGACGATTGCATAGGCTTCCTCACGAGTAATGCCGGTATCGACGAGCGCCAAAAGCACCTTGCTCGAATAGATGAGGCCGCGGGTACGCTCCAGATTCGCTCGGCAATTCTCCGGATAGATGACAAGACCTTTGATAATGTGCTGCATCTTCGAAAGAATATAGTCGGTCGCGATGAAGCTGTCGACGAGCGCGACCCGCTCCGCTCCACTGTGCGAGATGTCGCGTTCATGCCAGAGCGCCACGTCGTCAAAGGCGACCTGCGCGTTTGCCTTGATGACGCGGGCAAGGCCGCAGACGCGCTCGCTGATGATGGGGTTGCGCTTGTGTGGCATGGCCGACGAACCCTTTTGATGCTTTGAAAACGGCTCTTCGGCCTCAAGAGTGTCGCTTTTTTGAAGAGCGCGCACCTCGGTTGCCATCTGCTCGAGGCTTGCCGCGCACACGGCGAGGGCGGACGCAACCTGAGCGTGCCGGTCCCGCGCAACCACCTGAGTGGAGAGGGGGTCGGGGACAAGCCCGAGTTTTTTGCAGACGTAACGCTCGATAAAAGGGTCTATGCTCGAATAGCTGCCCACCGCGCCACTTATCGCACCGGTCGCAATGGTCTTGCGCGCCTCCAACAACCGCGTCTCGGCCCGTTTGAGCGCCCATGCCCAATTCGCGAACTTCATACCAAAAGTCATGGGCTCGGCGTGGATGCCGTGCGTCCGACCCACACAAAGCGTCTCCTTCTGCTCAAACGCACGCTGCTTTGCGATGGTGCCGAGAGCACGAAGTTCCTTAATCACCACATCGAGTGCCTGAGTTATCTGACAACACAGCGCCGTATCGCCCAAATCGCTGGAAGTCATGCCGTAGTGCACCCACCGAGAGGGCTGAGGCGCGTCTTTGGGAACCTCAGCGTCGATATGCTCGGCCATATTCGTGAGAAAGGCTATCACATCGTGGTTTGTCTCACGCTCAAGCTCGTCTATCCGAGACAGCTCAAAAGCGGCGTGCTCGCGTATCCAGGCGGCCTCGGCAGCCGTGATACCAATCGCGCCGAGTTTGGCCTGCGCTTCGCAAGCAAGTAACTCAATTTCCATCCAAAGCGCGAACTTGTTTTGCAGGGAGAAGATGTCACCCATCTCTTTGCGCGTATAACGCTCAATCATCAAAGTTTCCTTTGTGCGTCGAATAGGATGATTTTCTTAGAGAAGCACTGATTACCTGCTACTGCACTTTGGCAAGGCTTGTCAAGACCAAAGAACGACGGTACCTTTGCAAGCCAGATGGCAAACCATGGTGTAATCGACACTTCTTTACAAGCACTCATTGTAGCAGACTATCCCCCCTCATGCTGCCCCCCACCGCTCCACCCGCGGAGCGCAGCAAGCGCAAGCTTCCCTTTGAATTGCGAGCAAATGCAGCAAGTGGGACAGTGGGAACGGAGGGCTTTTAGCCGATGATGAGGGCGGTCAGGGGGGTGTCGTGGGGGGTTACGGGGACTGCTTCTACGAGTTGTTCGTAAAAGCCTACTCCCCACACGGGTGTTCCTTTTCGCAGGTGGGGGATGTAGCGGTCGTAGTAGCCTTTTCCGTAGCCTGTGCGGTACCAATCTTTATCAAAGGCCACGCCGGGGGCGACCAGCGCGCTTATGGCGGACGGCTCGACAAGATGAAGCCTTTCGAGGGCGGTTCCGGCAACCGGCTTAAACGGGTCGTCTTTGAGAAGCGCGGTAAACAGGGCTTCATCGCTGACATCTAAGGTGGTAAAGAAGCTCATCTCGGTATCGGAGAGCATGGCGGGATAGGCGGTGCGGTAGCCCAGCGCACTGAGCTGAACCGCCAAAAGGCCGAGCGACAACTCGCTTCCCCGTGCCGAATACAGGCCGATAAATCCAGCGTCAGGACTGATATTCATGAGCTTGCGGAGAAGAACCGAGCAGACGGCCTCGCTGCGCGCCTCGCGGATGAGGCTCGGAATTGCCGCGCGTTGGGATAAGACGCGTTTTCGGAGTTCATCTTTGGTCTCGTGATACTCCCTCATAAACGGTATCAGGGCGCAAAACGGCAGGCAGAGAACAAAAACGCTGATGGAGAGGCCATCGTCCAGAATAAAAGATGAACGCATGAGCAAAGGCAGCGGCAAAAATGAAATAAGCGGGATGAAGGGCAGGATGAAACGGGGCCGCCTGTTTCCTAAAACAAACACGAGAAGTGCAAGCATGATAACGCCCGGGGCGATGAAGAGCGGGCGCAGCTCAAAAACCAAGGACTCACGCAGCCACACGAGAGGGTCGCCCGTCCACCCGAGCAGGGGAAACACCACGCAGAGCGTGCCGGCGCTGAGGGCAAAGACGGCGAGCGCGCAAAGGGTCAGGCGCCCCTTGACCCTGCTCGGCGTGAGGCAGATGGCGCAAAGGGTTAAAACAACCACCACCACCATCGCCAAATCGAGAAATAAAAGGGCCACGAGCAAAATAAGCAGGGTGCAAACGGGGAGGGCCCGTCGCAGACGCGCGCAGTTATCCTCAACAGCATTGATGAGTTTGAGCACCACCAGCACAAAAATAGCGACGATGAGGACGGCAACCTTTGGCTGGGTGACCGCGCACGCAAGCAAAATGAACGCCGCAAAAACCACCGCGAAGATGAAGGCAAGCCACAGCGGCGCGCCTTTGGCAAAAAGCCAGAAGCTGGCATAGGAGCAGACGGACGCGAGCAGCAGGGACTGGACGAGCGCAAACACCAGAAGCCCTCCATTAAAACCACCGAAGGCCGCCCCGAGCTTAAAAGCGAGACCGATAAACAGCGTATAGAGCAGCGAAGGCGTCGCGTTGAGATAGTCGTTTTGTTCTATGCGCAAAAAGGGCTCGGCATCAATCGCGCCGATGCTCAAAGCGCCTGTCAGCCACAGCGTCAGCGCCCATCCGGCCATGATAAGCACGAGGAAACAGAGCCCAAAAACCCGATTCCTCCTTTTTTCTACCGGCGCGAATGAAGCCTTCATCATCCCCCCATGAATGCCTGTATGAGCACCGTGAAAAAGCCGCCCAGCAAAGCGGAAATCGGCAAAGTGATAACCCAGGTCAAAATGATGTCTTGAGCGAGCTTCCATTTCACGGCTTTGAGGCGGCGAGCACTTCCCACGCCCATGACCGAGGTGGTGATGACGTGCGTAGTAGAAATCGGCGAATGAAGCCCCGTCATCAGCCCGATAACCGCCGCCGAAGTCGCCTGCGCCGCAAAACCACCGGCGGGCTCGAGCTTGGTCACCTTACCCCCCATGGTTTTCATAATCTTCCAGCCGCCTACAGAGGTGCCCGCGGCAATCGCTATCCCGCAGAGCGCCTTCACCCAAAACGGTATATGCTCAGGACTCGCCAGCAAACCCCCCGTAAACAGAGCAAGCGTGATGATTCCCATGGTTTTTTGAGCGTCGTTGGTTCCGTGCATGAAGGCGACCGCGGCAGCTGAGACAATCTGAAGTCGAGAAAAAGTCTTGTTCACCTTACTGCGGGGTACGCGCGAAAACAGCCAATTGATGAGCTTCATGATGGCGTAACCGAGCACAAAGCCGATGAGCGGAGAGGTAAACAAGGGGATGATGACCTTGTCGAGCAGTCCACTCCAAATAATCTCATCCAGAGTCGCGGTGTAAACGATGGTCGCCCCCAAAAGGCTTCCGATAAGCGCGTGAGACGATGAGGAAGGAATGCCCTTCCACCAGGTGAGCAAATTCCACGTGATGGCTCCGAGCAGGGTGGATAACACGACGTACTGCTCGAGGCTTGAGCTCACCAGTCCGGTGCTGATGGTCCTTGCAACGCCCTCAAAGACCAGGGCTCCCAAAAAGTTCATGACCGCGGCAAGCGCAATCGCGGCCCCCACGGACAGCGCACGCGTATACACCGAGGTAGCTATCGCGTTTGCCGTGTCGTGAAACCCGTTGATGAACTCAAAAATGACCGCGAAAATAATGACGCAGATAATCAGAGCACTCATCTCAACCCCTACATACCCTTAAAGAACAGTACCGTAATCATCGGCTCCCTGAATCCTTTGATGCGAGGGCTTCTTCGAGAGCGGCCATCTGGCGTTCGGTTTTTTTCAGACCGAGTACCACGATGAGTACGTAGACAAAAAGCACGAGCCACATGAGGGCGTAGGCACCGATGACATAGGGGGCCGCCGTCAGTACCGTGCTGTATATCTCTGCCAAAATGGGGTCCATTTTAATCCTCCAAACCTTCCTTCAGGGCTTCCAGGCGCTCGCGAAGGCGCTGCTCGCGAAGGCGGAAGCGATAGAGTCCAAACGCAATACAGAACATACCAACCAACGATAACATCAGCGGCAGGAGCATCATCGGCCCTAAGCCGGAGTCCGTCCTCAAGATAACCGGGTGTACGCTCGTCGGCACAAGGCGGGTGACGAGAAAGCAAATCGGCACATCGATAAACGCGATGATTCCGAATACGGAGGCAAAGACCGCGCGTCGCTCGGGGTCATCAACAGCACCGCGCAAGATAAAGTAGCCGATGACCAAGAGCATGAGGATAAAGTACGTGGTCAGCCGCGGTTCCCAAGTCCACCAGACACCCCACTCAAAGCGCTCCCAGAACTCACCGGACACCATCGTCATGAGGATGAAGACGAGCGCTATCTCGGTCGCGACCTTGGCGCGAAGGTCGTATCGCCGCTCGCGCCTGACAAGAAACAGGGCACCAAATATCGCGGTAAAGAGCAGCGCAACAAAACTTGTCACCGCAACGGGCATGTGAAAGTAGAATATCTTCTGCGAAAGAAGGAGCTTGTTTGTCACCATCTGGCCCCCTATGAGGGCGGGTGCGTCCACAGCGGCACCGTACACGAGCGGCGCTGAGACAAAACTGAGCACAAAGGCGACCGTTGTGAGAACCGCGCCGATGGCCAAAAGCACGACGGCCGCTGAATCGAGGCCACGTAGGGGGTGTTTTTTCTCGGTCATCCTCCCGCCCTTCTCGGTCATGCACACATCTTCTGAACCAGCGCGCACAGGCAACGCTTTGAAGCGTCAAACGCTGACAACAAAATCATAAAGCAACCACGAGACCAATATCATGACAACATCGTAACCGATTGCCAAGGCCATCGAAGGCACATAGGTATCCATAATCATCTCAGAACCTAAAAGCGCCACCGTAGTCGCACAAACGCAGGCGTACAACAGCGGAAAAATGAGCGGGATAAAAAGCACCGCCAGCAAAACATCTTTGCCCCGTGTGCCCATGGTGATGGTCGCGAGCAAAGTGCCGATGCCGGCGATGCCAACCGTGCCGACGATGAGCGGACCGAGTGTCATCCAAAACGTAGGCGCAAGCCCGCTGCCCGTGAGAAAGAAGAAATAGAACAGCGGCAGCGCGATAAGCTCGACCACCGCAAGAAACAGCAGGTTAGAGCTTGCCTTTGAGAGAAAAATGACCGAGCGGTCGAGAGGCGCAAGCAAAAGTGCTTCGAGGGCACCTTCTTCTTTTTCGTAGGAAAACGAGCGGGTAAGCCCCAACAGGGAGGTGAATACGATGAGCGCCCAGATAAGCCCGCCACTCATCTGCAAGATGTCAAAGGCAGCTACCGTGGTCGCGAGCGCCGCGCCAAAAACCACGAGCATAAGCACGGCATAGATGCCCATGGCCGTGAGCATCTCGCGCGTGCGAAACTCCCGCCTGATGTCCTTGGCAAGAAGCGTGCGATACTGGGTAAACGTCGAGGGGCGTGTTGAGTTCACGCGACCTCCATCCCAACAGCAGCGTGATATTGATTGGCAAAGCTCTCAAAAGCGAGTTCGGAGCGCTCCGCGAAAAGTTCCTTGCGACCTTTGGCGAGCATGAGTACGTGGGTGCTCAGCTCAAAACCCTTTTGCAAATCGTGACTTACCATGATGAAGCTACGCCTTTGGCGTATGGTGGCGAGCAGCTCATCGAGAATCTCTACCGCGTGCGGGTCGAGGCCAGAGTAGGGCTCATCGAGAAAGACGAGGTGCGGGTCACAGATGAGCGCGCGAGCTATGGCCAGGCGCTGCGTCATGCCGCGCGAAAACGAGCGCACGAGGTCGTGGCGGCGCGCGGTGAGCTCCACGGTGGCAAGCATGTGGGTGGCACAGCGCGCGGGGTCGCTCATGCCGTAGAGGCGCGCGGTGAATTCCAGATTCTCTTCGGCCGTGAGGTCGGGATAGAGCAGGGAGCGATGAGAAACAAAGCCGATATGCTCTCGGATGGCCTCGGGCTGCTCTTTGAGGTCGAGGTCAAAAACCCGTACCGCCCCGGAACTGGGGCGCTCAAGCGTCGAAATGACGCGAAGCAGGGTGGTCTTGCCGGCACCGTTGGGGCCAAAGATGGAGAGAAACGCGCCCTCAGGGAGGCTGAAGCTCACGTTGTCGAGCGCGGTACGAGCACCAAAAGACTTTGAGAGCTTGTGCACCTCGACCACGGGGAGGTCTGTTGCAAAACTACGGTTTTCGGCGTCGGTCTCAGGCGTCATCATCCGGTGCCTTTGCCTTGGGGGTTTTTGCCTTCGTGGCCTTTGCTTGAGGTTTTGGGGCTTTCGTCTTTGAGGCTTTCGCCTTTACGGGTTCGGACTTCGTAGCCTTCGCCTTCGTGGATTCGGACTTTGTGGCCTTCGCCTTCCTGGACTTCGCCTTTGTGGCCCCAGACTTCGTAGCTTCAGGTTTCGCCTTTGTTTCAGGCTTCTCCACCGCTTCAGGCTTCGCCTCCACCTTAGGTTTCTCGGGTTCAGGCTTTGCTCGGGGCCTACGACGTCCAAGCGTCGCGATGATGGTTCCCACCATCATTAAACCAAAGCCGACCCAGACAAAGGAGATAAAGGGGTTGACGAAGGCGCTCAGCGAAAGACTGTCATCATCGCCAAGACCGTTGTAGACAATAAAAAGGTCCTCAAGCGGCGAACTCAGCACTGCGGCCAAAGGCTTGCGCTGCTGGGTCGCCTCGACAAAATAGATACCGGGAGACACACGACCGAGGTACCTGTCGCTCTTATCGTATACCTCAAAGGTCACGCTGTAGACAACATCGGTACCATTTGCCTGCGGGTCGATGTCATTAGAAACATAGGAAAGCCGATAGTGCTCTATGACAAAATCCTTTGAGACCGCATCATTTTCCGCATCGAAGGGGAGGTAGTCGGAAGCCGTACTCACATACATGGAAGAACCGATGAGGCCCACGAGGATGATGGCCATCGAAAAATGGGCCAAAAAACCGCCGAAGCGTGAGGGCTGCCCGCGCAAGGCCGAAAGAAAGGCAGAAAAGACGTTTTTGCCTTTACCCTCACCTTCGCCTTTGCGCCTCATCTGCCCGCCAATGATTCGTCCGAACATGAACAGCGAGTTCATGAGCAGAAGTGAGGCCGCAAGAAAGCCCACGAGCGTGAGAATAAAGTAGTAGAGCCGTGGTCCGGCCTCACGCAACGTCACCGCCTGAGCGCCATCAAGCGCAATCATCGCATCGTAGATCGGCCGGAGATAGACGACAAAATAGGCGACGAGTGCCGCAAACACCACCAAGGCGAAAAGGCCGGGAAGCCGCGCCTTTCTCCAAAACGCGCGCCCATCGGTCTTTGCCCATGAAAGCATCGGGCAAACGGCCATAAGAAGGCAGTATATAATGCCCAAAGGCCGCGCTATCGCATTGTACGTGGAGGCGGAAAGCGAAAGGCCGCCGTAGGGCATCCACGCGGGGAGCGCCGAGGCAAGCGTAAGATAGACGATGAGAAAGGCGCTCAACACCAAGATGACATTGTTAAAGTAGTAGGCGACGCTTTTGGTGAACAGCGAGTCGTCTGAGTTGGTGTTGGAGTCGGCTGTGGGGTCTGCGATAGAATCTGCGGCAGAATCCGTGGCAGAATCCGTGGCAGAATCCGTGGCAACGAAGCTCTTGCGCCTGATAATGAGGCCAAGAGCGCCCGCAAGCACCGAAGCGATGATGAGCGCGAGAAACAAAAAGAGCGAGACCTGGTCACCCTCAAAGGCATGAACCGAGTTCTGCACGATGCCGGAGCGCGTGATAAACGTGCCGACAATGACGAAGGCAAACGCAAGGCAGGCACATATCACCGACCAACCCTTAAAACCACCGCGCTGGCGATAGACCGTAAAGCTGTGAATCAGGGCCACGGTGAGCAACCATGACAGCAAACTCGCGTTCTCAACGGGGTCCCAGCCCCAATAGCCGCCCCATCCGAGGACGACATAGGCCCAAATCGCTCCCAGACCAATGCCGAGCCCCAAAAAAACCCACGAGAACAAGGCGTAACGCTGGGAGCGCTCAACCCACTTCTTCGACGGGTCGTTAACGATGAGCGTGGCAATCGCGTAGGCAAACGGAACAGTAAGCCCCGCGTAACCGATGAAAAGCGTGGGGGGATGTATGGCCATCGCCCAATGCTCAAGCAGAACATTCATGCCCAAAACGAGAGAGGGTTCGAGCGTTTGCCCGTCCATGCTGGCCGATTCCTGCAAGAGTTGCTCAAAACTTTTAAGTTCGTCAGGCGCGCTGAAATAGTGAAGGTCGAGCGGTATGAAGGGCATGTTGCTTTCGGAAAACAGCAAGACGATGACAAAGGCAAAGACGACAAACTGAACAATGAGCAGCGCCATGTTGTCCAAAGCCTCGCGCTTCTTCAGGTTCTTCAGCGCGACGATGGCGCCAAACAAACTGATGAGCCACGCCCAGAACAAAAGCGAGCCTTCGCGTCCGCCCCAGAGCCCCGCAACACGGTACAAAATCGCAAGCGGCCCTGTGGAATCGCTGTGCTGGCGTACGACGTATTCCAAAGAGACATCCCCCACCACAAAGCAGTACACGAGCAGCCCACAACCAAACGCGAGAAAAACGGTAGTCGCAAGTGTTCCGATGTAGCCGACGAAGCTCGCCCGCGACGCGAGGATACGGTAGCGCTCCTTTGTTGTTCCGGTCGCGTCTTGTACCGCGCCCGAGATGATGCGCTCGATAAGAAACGCGCCGACCGATACGACGACGGCGACAAAGACCAGCGCCAGAGAGATTAGACCTGCAAGTGCCATGTGATTATCCTTTCAAAGCGACCTCTGTCGCCTCAAACTGTCCCGACGCGTTGAGCGAACCGGTCACGACGACCTCGCTTTCCTCTTGCAACTCGTCAGAAAGCGCTCCGTCATAGAAAATAGGCAGAACCGGCAGGCTGTCTTTTTGGTCGCTCTGTTGGCTGCCTTGTGCGGTGGGCGAAGTGCCTTGTGGGTTGCCTTGTTGGTCGCCGACCAGGACAAAACGCTCCTTTTGGTCAACCGCCGAGGACAGGGTCCCTTTCTGTATCGTCCCTGCCACTTTCACGGGTTTGTCGATTATCTGGCTTCCGTAGTCTAACAAACGCTCGACATCAAAGGCATCGGTGGAGTTTTCGTACTTTGAGGGGCACTTTGTGACAAGTTCAGCGCATACCAATACGCCGGCCTGGTTGATGGTTCCCGTGCAAATGGCGGTCACCTGATTGCCAAAGGTCGCAGACACTCCCTTATCATAGGTGACCTTGAGCTGCGGAAGAGCGCTGCCTGCGGCAAGAGTCGTGGCGTTCGTGCTTGCATTGGCGGTGGCATCTGCGTTGGCAGTGGCGTCTGCTCCACCGGCCGCCTCGCCCTCTCCAGCCTCATCGGGGTCGGCGTAAATTGAGAAGCTGAGCACGTTTCCATCCAAAACATAAGAATTATCGACCACCTTACCAGTGACCTGCACTTTTGACCCGTTAAAATCGCCGCTCACCGCCTGCGCGACGCTAATGGTCTGAGAAGCGGTCGTCGAGGCGATAGTGGCTAAAACGACAAGGACCACAATGACAATAACCCCCGTAACCACAACAAGTCGCCGTCTGAGCTTCCTATTCACCGCCTACTCACCCAACTTTCCTCATATCTCCACACCGGTCCCAACCAACCGCCCCGCAAAATGTTCCCTACCATTAAACCAGTTCAAGCCCCCGATAGCCAGCACACGAAAACGGGGCTGGGGCAGAGGGGGGAGTAAGTTTTTAGGGGACTTTGAAGCTCCAGTCGACGATGCGCCAGCCTTCGCGTTTGGCTACGCGTTCGAGGTCGGTGTCTGGGTTGACGGCAACCGCTGTTTGCGCGGCACTGAGTAGGGGCTCGTCGCTTCGATGGTCCCCGTAGGCAGCGGCGAGAAGCCAGCCACTTTTGGTGAACTTCTCGTTTGCCCAGGCACTCAGTTGGGTGAACTTTTCTGCGCCCTCGGGGGGTTGGCCTTCCACGTTGCCCGTATAGTAGCCGTCCTCAACCTCCATCTGAGTGCAGATGAACCAATCGGCTTGTATATCCCTGCTCGCCTCACGGAGTATGGGAAAAAACGAGGCGCTCACTATGACGATGAGCTCCCCCGCCTTTTGATGCTCTTTGACGGCCTCAAGCGCCTCAGGCCGCAGGCGACGGTGCAAATCCTCACGATAAAAATTGGCCATGAGCTCGTCGGTCTCCTCCGCCGGAAAATGCGCAAGGCTCTTGAAGATGTACTCGCGCACCTCTTTTTGCTCCACCGGTATACGCAGCCGGTAACGCACGCCCCACCACAGCACTTTGGCGGCAGTACGGTAAGAAATGATGCCACGGCGAATGAGCCGGCGAACCATGCGCACGGGTGAGTGCCCCTCAAGCAGGGTTCCATCAAAATCGAAGGCGACAATGCGTATCATCTCGCTTTGCCCCCTTGTGTCTCCAAGTCGTAGTGAACGATGAGCTCTTCGCGCAAAGCGCGCAGGGCTTTACCTCGATGCGACAGCCGGCCTTTTTCCTCGGGCGTAAGCTCGGCCATCGTGCGGCCGTCATCGATTTCGTCCGGTAAAAAGACGGGGTCATAGCCAAATCCACCCGCTCCACGCGGCGCGTCTGCTATGCGCCCCTCGCAGACGCCTTGTGAGACGATTTCGTGTCCTTCTTCGTCTACGTAGACAACGCAACAGATAAAGCGGGCGCGCCGCTCGGCCTCAGAAACCGCTTTGAGCGCGGCGAGCAGGCGCTCAACATTGCGCTCGTCTGTTGTTCCCTCGCCGCCAAAGCGAGCCGAATGGATACCGGGCGCGCCGCCTAAAGCATCGACTTCGAGGCCGGAGTCGTCGGCAAGCGTTGCGGGCGTGTTGGCGGGTGTGTGGGTTGGCGGGCGGGTTGGCGTGTTGGCGGGCGGGCGGGTAGAGGGGTGGGCGGGCGTGTGAGTAGAAGGGCGGGCGGGCGTTTTTTCGGATGAGCGCATAGTCGTACGCGCGGCCCATGCCTTGATACGCGCGTTTTCCTCATAGGTTGTTCCCGTTTCCGCTGGCGAGGGCGTATCGTCATACGCAGACAGCGGTATAAACTGCCAGTCGGCCAAATCCAAGCTCTCAACAATCTCAGGGATTTTACCTTTGTTGCGTGACGCAACGAGCACGGTGTTTTGAAATCGCTCCATACGACACCTATTCCAACACCGCACGCTGGGCCGCGAGCAATTCATACAGCCCCTTGGTCCCACAATCGAGCAGTTCATCAAGCCGACTGCGGTCGAAGGTTGCGCGCTCACCCGTACCCTGCACCTCGATAAACTCGCCTTTTGCATTCATGACGAGATTCATGTCTATCTCAGCGCGCGAGTCTTCCCGATAATCCAAATCGAGCAACACCCTGCCATCAACCGCGCCCACGCTGACGGCCGCGACCTGGCCAAACACGGGGTCGGCCCTGAGCTTGCCGGCATTTTTCCAGGCGGCAAGCGCGTCATTGAGCGCAAGCCAGGCTCCACAAATCGAAGCGGTGCGCGTACCGCCGTCCGCCTGAATCACATCGCAATCGACGGTAACCGTTATCTCGCCGAGAATGCTGAGGTCTACCACCGAACGCAACGAGCGTGCGATAAGGCGTTGTATCTCGTGAGTACGCCCTTTCTGACCGGTGATTTCGCGGCGAGAACGCTTTGCCCCCGAGGCGGGAAGCATGGCGTACTCAGCCGTTACCCAACCGGTCCCAGAGCCCTTGAGCCAACTGGGGGCGCTTTCCTCAATGCTCGCGGCACAGATTACCCTGGTGTCGCCAAACGTGACGTAACAAGAGCCAAAAGGGGACTTAAGATAGTTACGGGTAAAGGCGACAGGACGCAGAGCGTCACGGTCACGGTCGTTTGCGCGTAATGCCAACATGGCGATTCCTTCTTCCTGTTATTGTGACAAGGGGACGGTACTGTTTTGTCACCATTCGACTACACTCTTTCAACTCGTTAAACCTTCCGAAATGGTGACAAAACAGTACCGTCCCCTTGTCACACCGTCCCCTTGTCACACCAGGCAATGACACTACCCCCTTTTGTCTCGTCGTCAAACTGACGCAGAGTTTCTTCCAACGTGTTTATGGTCACCGCCTGTGGCTCAGAAATTGGTTGAGCAAAGATGGCGGCGCCGAGTGCCGCAAACTCCTCCGTATCAGGCACCGTCGTCACAAAGCGATACTCCCGCGCGCCGCCCTCAGACGCAAGCTGCCCCCGTCGCTCAAGGGTCTCGGCAACATCGCGCGCCGTTTCCTCGGCACTCGAGATAATGCGCACATCCGGCCCCATAACCTGCGAGATAAGTGGCGCAAGAAGCGGATAGTGCGTGCAGCCCAGCACCAAAGTATCAATCTTACACCGTTTGAGCGGTTCCAGATAGTCGCGGGCGATTTCGAGAAATGCGGGCCGGATATAGATTGCCGAGGCCTGCGCCATAATGTCCTCAAAGGGATTGCGGTCCAACCTGAGACCCTGCTCCACAATCTCAACAAAACGCGGTGTGGCGACAGAGAAGGTGGTGATGCCGGCGTCGAGGTCGCGGATGGCACGCGCGTAGACGTCCGATTCGATGGTAGCCGCCGTTCCTATGACGCCAACCCTGCGAGCGAATGTTGCCTGCACCGCAGCGCGCGCCCCTGGCTCAACCACACCGATGATGGGCACGGCGGACTCCCGCTGCACGGTCTTAATGCCCGCTGCCGTCGCCGAATTACAGGCTATAACGATGAGCTTAACGCCCTGTGCCGCCAGCCAACAGGAAATCTGCCGCGCGAAACTCCGTATTTCCTCCAAGGAACGCGGCCCATACGGACAGCGCAACGTATCACCAAAATAGATAATGGATTCATGAGGCAATCGCCGCGCGATTTCGCGCGCAACCGTAAGCCCCCCCACCCCCGAGTCAAAGACCCCGATGGGACAGGCCGCACATACGTGATTCTCAATATGACTGGTTCTCTGCATCCTCCCCAGTATACCGCAGGACACCCAAGCCCAAGCGGGACAGACAGCGGCCGTGACATTCTTTTGGTCTGTTATAGTTGGCGGAAACCCATATAAATTATCAGAAAACCGCCAAAGTTAATGGAATGAAAGATAAAAAAATTCCCTAGACAATTAAAATAACAGGAGATATACTAAAAAGAGGAAAAATTAAATCTGGCGGATTCCTATAAATAAATATGAATATCCGCCAAAGTTAATAAGGAGAATGGAAGCATGGAACTAATCGGACGTGAAACTGAGCAGGATATACTGCGACGTTGTCTGAACTCCAGCCGTTCCGAGTTCGTTGCGGTATATGGGCGCAGAAGAGTGGGCAAAACCTATTTGATTAGGGAGACCCTGAGCAGCGAATTCGCCTTCTCCGCGTCAGGAGTCCTCAGCGAAGAAGGAGGGATGGCCGTTCAACTGGAGAGTTTTAATGACGAAATCGTCGAAGCAGGCGGTACCGATTTGCCCCGCGCGAAAACCTGGCGTGAAGCGTTCCGTAATCTGCGCGGTCTGCTTGAGCGTATACCTCAAAAGAAAAAGAAGGTCGTGTTTCTCGATGAGATACCATGGATGTCTACGCACAAATCCGGCTTTCTCCCCGCATTGGAAGATGTGTGGAACCAGTGGGCATCAGCTCGTACTGATGTGCTGTTAATCATCTGCGGCTCAGCCACTTCTTGGATTGTTGACAACATCATTGATAATCGTGGCGGCCTGCACAACCGACTCACCAGGCAGATTCTGCTTGCTCCTTTTACGCTCAAAGAGTGTGAAGAATTCTATCGTGAAGCGGGCTTTGCCATGACTCGCTATCAAATGGTTGAGGCATACATGGTTTTTGGCGGCATCCCTTATTATCTCGACTTGATGGACCCACGCTTTGAGCTTTATCACAATATCGACCAGATGTATTTTGAAGAGGGGGCGCCGTTGCGAAACGAGTTTTACAACCTCTTTCATGCGCTGTTTGGAAAATCCGGCGACCACCTGCTCATCGTGGAGGCGCTGGCAAGTAGAGCAAAGGGCTTGAGTCGTGCTGACATTGTCAAAACAAGCGGGCTTGTCGATGGGGGCCGCATAACGCGGACGTTGCAAGACCTGAAGCAGAGTGGATTCATCCGAGAATACCGTGCTTTTGGAAAAGAACGACAAAACAGGCTCTATCAATTGGTTGATGCGTTTGTGCTTTTTCATCTACGCTTTCAGAAACAACGCGAACTGTACAATACAAACTACTGGCTTCAGTTCAGTATGACGCCAGGACACAACGCTTGGAGCGGCTATGCTTTTGAACAGGTCTGCCTGCTTCATGTCGAGCAAATCAAGCAAAAACTCGGAATTGCCGGTGTCTTGACCGAAATCTCTTCCTGGCGCAGCACCACCGCCGAACCGGCTGCCCAAATCGACCTGGTCGTCGACCGTGCGGACAAGGTTATCAATCTCTGCGAAATCAAATTTGCTTCGGGCGAATATACCATTGATAAAGCCGAGAGCATGTCCCTGCGAAACAAACTCACCGCCTTTGCTGCTGAAACCAAAACACGCAAGGCACTACGAGTCACCATGATTACGACCTTCGGGCTGAAACAAAACGAATACGCGTCAGAGATTCCATCCCAAATCACCCTCGACGACCTGTTTGCCTAAACCCCCTGGGATTGGCAGAGAGTGAACGTGTCACCTCCCTATAAAGGTGGAAAGTAAGACGGACCGGGTGGCACAGACCTCATCTTACGCGCGACAATAGATTCCTTCACTTGACAAGTCACGCATCTCATCCCAGGCTATCGCGTCTCCACCAAGAATGATTTCAACTTGACGAAACACATTAACATCCTCGACAACGGGTTTATAAAACGGGTAGCGGTCCGCAAACTTTGCGACATCGAATTGGCGGATGCTTCCATCATCAAAACCACATTCAACAATAAAGCCATTCAGAGGCTTGACCGATATTATTCTATGCTCATGCAACGCCATGGCAATCTCCTTAAGGCAGCGGGTCCAACTTTCTAAATTCCTGTGACTCCCACATCTGCAATAGCTCTTCTCTGTGTATGGCTATCCACTCTGCCATCAGCTGCAACGATTTTCCCTTCATGGCCCCTTTTATTTGTTCGCCTGTTCTAATGTCAAAAAAACCTTCCATACCAGAATATGACGCATGAACGTGAGGGGGGTTATGGTCTCCTCCTATTAACCACACCACGATTCCATAAAAACGTGTAAGCTCCGCCATCATAGCCTCATATCTGATTGGGAAACATCGTTGACACGGTTAATTGTACCTTGGAAACTCCTCGCCCACAAAAACGTAATAGTGAAGTTACGCACGAGACAAGTAAATCGAAGCAGGCTCCCCCCTATCTCGCAGCACACGTGCCCTCAAAAAGGTACAGTCAGCGAACACATTGGTTCCGATACTTTGCAGGGAACTTCCGATAATGGCCGAGGCCAGGGAACTGCACCTTGAAAACGCATTGTTCCCTATGCTTTGTACGGTATCGGGAATGATGAGGGAGGAAAGAGAGGTACAACTGGAAAACGCGTAGTTCCCGACACTCGCCACGGAATCGGGGATGGTTGCGGAGGTGAGGGATAGGCAGCGGAAAAACACGCTGTACCCGATGCTTGTCACGGAATCGGGGATGGTGACCGAGGGAAGAGCCGTACAGCCGCTGAACGCGCCGCTCCCGATACCTGTTACGGTATAGGTGATGTCGCCTTTTGTAACCGTGCCGGAGATAGTGAGCGGCTCCGCAAGGTCTTCGGCCATCGCCCGACTCTGCGAATTGACGCCTTCGCCCACCTGCACCGTGCCGGTGCCGGCTGTGCCGTTTTCGGTGAGCACCTTATAGGTGATTTCGACGCCATCGTCGTTTGTCGCGGCAAACACGCTGCCTGTCGCCGCCTGCGCCTGCTGCGTGAGCGCTACTGCGGGCAGCATCGCAAGCGTGAGCATGAGGGTTAGCACCACCCAAAATGAGCGGCTTCTTTGCTTTCTCGGAATGGTTGTTGTAGTGGCCGTTGCAGTAGTCGTTGCCTGACGCATGGTGTAGGCCTCCTTCTCCTTAAAAATCATGTCTCCCTGTTAAACGCATCTACAAAAGAGCCGCCGCATCGTAAGGCACACTCCTTCAAGTCCTGAATATGTTATGCGTGTCTGTGGTTGTGGGCGCTAAAAAGCTATTTTGGCGAAAGCCCTTCTCTCTCTCCTTCTCTCTCTCTCTCTCTCTCTCGGAAGCGCTCTCAACATGGGTGTTTCCTCCTCATCCCATCTACGACATCCCCTTGATGCCGTTTTCTATCCCCCTACCCCGCCTGATTTCTTGACTATACGCCTTACAGGACAATACCTCCGATTACAACCCTCAATAAAGAACAATCTTATTTGCTGCGCTTATTTGGTAAAAACCCATCTCCCGAGAACGGGGCGACGGATTGTCCCGGGTGCGCAAGACAGATGATGCGCTGCGCGCGCCCATCAGCCTCTTTAGTGACGAGACGACCGTCACACATCGGCTCAATAGCTGGTGGGAAAAGCGGACGATTCCCGGGGCACGACCCGGCCTTTCCACAGCTTTGGCCGCCTTAAACGTCTCAACGCCCCTTGAGCTTTTAGAGAAAAATCGCGGCCTGAGCCTTTCAGACCAGTATTGGATCAAATGCTGCGAACTTCTCGGCGTCACGGATGCGTCAGAGCGGCTTGAAAAGATGCTCGCACTTGATTATCTGCTCGCAAACCATGACCGCCATCTTCGTAACTTCGGGCTGATTCGCGACGTTGATACCTTGGCCTGGCGGGTGGCCCCCCTGTTTGATAACGGGTCTTCACTGTGGTGTGACAAAGTCCCTCTCAGAGCGGATGACCTTGAATACGTGTCGCAGCCCTTTGTGTATAATCCCAATTTGCAGCTTTCGCTCGTAAAGGATTTCTCATGGTTTGCCCCAGAAAAGCTCTATGGATTTGTGGATTTTGTCATCACGACACTTCAAAACGGCCCTTTAAGCACCTACGCGTTACGCTTAAATATCATCGAAGACGCCCTCTACGAACGGCTCGACCACCTGATTGATTATTGCGCCAACAGCAAATTGCCCTGACAGTAGGCGACAACCAGCTTTTCTTACGAAACCGCACCTGCGCGTGTGGCTGTGGTATCATTTTAATCAAAACTGACCCTTCATTTGGGGCATCAAGTCAGTTGAATAGAGCCTGCAAGCAGAAATCGAGAGAACCGTGCATAGCATCCCTGAAATCTCAAGAATAGTATCGCCCATTGCTCGCTCCTACGGCATCAATCGCCTGTCCGTATTCGGGTCTTATGCGCGCGGTGAGGCAACACCTGAAAGCGACATTGACTTTCGTATCCTTGACCGGGGCTCTTTACGTGGTCTTTTTCAGCTTTCAGGCTTTGAGTTAGCTTTGGAAGACGCACTGAAAATTTCTGTTGACGTAGTAACCACAGACTCGCTTTTTGAGGACATACGTAAAGCTGTGGAGCGGGAGGAGCTGGTTGTCTATGAAGCATAGCGACCGCGACCTTTCTACTCTGAGGCACATCGTTTTTTACTGCGACGAGATAGATGGCGCGATAGACCAGCATGGGTTAACTCTCGAAAAAGTTAAGGCAGATTCCTTGTATAAGAACGCTTTAGCTATGAACATACTGCAAATCGGTGAATTGGTGAATGTTCTTTCTGAGGAATTCAAATCGCTAAACAGCGGTAGCATTCCATGGCGCGACATAAAGCGCATGAGGGACAAAGCCGCACATCATTATGGTTCATTTGATACTGACACTCTCTGGGAGACGGTCACTAACGACATTGCACAACTACGCAACTACTGCATTCAGTACATCGAAGAACTTAACAAACAACTTCCCGAGAGCGACTCAACAGAGAACCAGTAATCTCAGCGCGCAGGACAAAAAGTTCCCCAACACGGTAAACGAAACAAGGTTGTTTCATGGCAATGACATCAAGTAGCGTTTTTGCAGGTCATGAGCCTGCTTTGACCTGAGAATCACTCACCTGACGTCATTGTCTGAGCATAGTGAGCCTGTTGGCTGTTGGTAAGGTAAACTCCCGCGAACGCAGCGTGAGAATCTGTTGGGCACGAAGCGGGTAGGCTTTCAGAATGCCTGCGACTGTGCTCAAGAAAAAGCTCTAGCGAATGTCACAGGACCGTTGTAAACGATGCAGATTCTCTGTTGTTACCTTAAATGGAGTGCTCGTACCTCCTTGCCCACAATAGAGGGCAATTTATAGAGAGCACGCCTTGTGCCTGCATTTGGGGCAAGCATACTGCGTGCGACACACGAGTGGAAAGGCCGCCGGAGGATGGCGGCCTTTCCAGAAATGAGGGGAATATGTA
>JAISFJ010000118.1 GCA_031263665.1 Coriobacteriales bacterium | reverse complement strand
GCGGAAGGCCAGACCATCGTCGCAGACATCGAACACATCGACCGAGGCTATGAAAATTTTGCCGACAAACTCCAAAAAATCGGCGCCCACATCAAACGGGTAGCCAGCGAATAGTAAGTTACAGAAAGCCGTTGCTCATATAACACTCTCCGCGTTTTCTTTGTTTGCCTGCATTTGAGACAAACATACTGCGTGCGATACACGGGTGGTGGTCAGGGTTTGGTGTTTTCGAGGGTGGTGGTGATGCCTTGGCCGGTGTGGGGGGCTATCTGGCTTGCGATGATGTCGGTGCCGAAGGCCATGATGAGCAGAACGCAGAGGCGTTGGCGCCAATCGTAGGGGATGGTTTGTAGCAGCACGTCGGTCGCGGGTGCGATAAGGTATAGTCCCACCATGCCTAAGACGCCAAAGGACAGTAGGCTTTCAAGGCATACGCGGCCCTGAATGTTAAAGAAAAAGCCACTGTAGTCCCAATATTTGACGTGATGCACATCCCAGATGACCGTCGCGCTGACGTATTCGATGATGCCGCACAATAAGATGGCCGCAAAAAAGCAGAACAATGGTTCCTTGTTGAAGCGATTGAGAAACACCAGTATGGCCAGGCCGCCAAAGCCGTATATCGGCACCCAGGGGCCATACAGGGAGCCACGATTGACGAATATGCCGCTTTGCACAAAAGCAATCGCACACTCCCAAATCCAGCCGATGAAAGAAAACAGAAAGAACATGAGTATGAGATTGAGCACCGGATAATGCTCTTTAGCACCCACGATTGGTAAGCCGTGCATACGCTTGGCTAACGGATGCTGGATTATCAGCGGATAAGTTTCGAGGACCGCGCCGCCTCCCGTCCCGCCACCCGTCACGTCGGGCGCAACTGTGGGCGCTACCACCGCGGGGATGGTGAACAGCGCGTCGTCTTTGAGATACTCCACACCGGGTAGCTCTTTTTCTTTGGCGAGCGCCCTGAGCGTCGCGTACAGTTCGGCCCGCGCCGCCGCTCGATAGGGGTTGAGCCACACATAGCCGACGATGCCGAAGGTTAAAACCGAAAGGACGTTCCAGCCGATAAAGCTCAGGTCAAACAAAAACATGCGAAAGCGGTGGCCGCGCACCATATTCTCGGAGAGCTTAAAGATAGCGCGGGACGGCACCTCGGGATTTTCCGCCTGTATAAAGGGTACGAGATAGTAGGAATAATACTTGATGGGAAAGCCCACAACGGTAAGCCCCCACAGCGCCAGGCGAAGGTATTTGAGAAAGACGATGTGCGTCGAGGCCAACAGTCTGCGCATCTGGTAGATGAAAAACAGGCGCGAAAGTGGAGTTTTGGGATAAAGGCGGTTTTCCAAAAAGAGGCGACAGCTTCCGATTCTGAGTATCTCGCTGACAAAAAGGAACAAAAGAAGGGTGAGCGACAGGCCCGCTGCGGCGATGATGCTGTTGCTCAGCCGATTGTCAAACATGCTCGAATTGACGAAGCTCAACAGGGCGTTGCCCACATTATCGGCGTTTCTGACCCTGGTGTAGACCGTCGAGATGACGCCGGCGGATGATTCGAGTCCCAGCGAAGTTGTTGCCTTTATGGTGTCAACGCCCTGGAGTATGGCGTTACTGGCATCGGCAAACGGCGTGTTGGGCACCTCGGTTGCCACATCGTGCAAAAGCTCGGTTGAGGCGTTTATGTTATCGCTGAGGGCAAAGGGATTTGCGCCGGTGAATCCGAGAATGATGGAGGCTAAAAAGCAGATGGCAAAGTTGCGACGCAGGGCAAACCGTGCCGGTCGCTTGACCTCTTTTCTCTTCCACTTACGTTTGTCGTCTCGTGCCAAGGCAGTATCCACCGGGGTTATTCTCGGGATTATCAGGAGTTGTTCGCAGTTCCTTAGTATACGGTTTTCGCCGAGACAGGGCTACCGCGGGGTTTTGGGGTGCGCTGGGGTGAAGGTGAAAGGTAGACGATAAAGGTGGGGCAAAGTTGTGATAAAATAGTCACAAGTTCGCAAAAACTAACAATGCTTTGTTAGAGTGCTTTTTTGGGAGTACTTTTTCCGAAAGTGAACATGCCCCGTCATCCAACAAGAGACATCCGACAAGAGGCATCCAACAGGAGTCATCCAACAGAAGGGAACCGCGCGATGAAAACGCTTAAGGGTGCGCATAGCGGCGAAACGGTGAGAGTGATAAAGCTGCACGGCGAAGGCTCGCTCAAACGGCGCATCATGGACATGGGTATCACCAAAGGTACTGAGGTCTACGTCCGCAAGGTCGCGCCGCTTGGCGACCCCGTGGAAGTACGGGTGCGTGGCTATGAGCTGAGCATTCGTAAAGGTGACGCCGAGATGATAGAGGTAGAGTAAAGGAAGGTTAAGGAAGGGAAAAACCATGACAGACCACCGCATCACCATTGCCCTTGCCGGTAATCCCAACAGCGGCAAGACCACCATGTTCAACGAACTCACGGGTTCATCTCAGCATGTGGGCAACTGGCCGGGCGTCACTGTTGAGAAAAAGGAGGGGCGCCTCAGAAACAAAAAGGAGATTGTTGTCCAGGACCTTCCCGGCATCTACTCGCTGGCCCCTTATTCGCCTGAGGAAGTCATCTCTCGCACCTACCTCATCAGGGAGCGCCCCGATGTCATCATAGACGTTGTTGACGCCTCAAACCTCGAGCGCAATCTCTACCTCACCACCCAGCTCACGGAGTTGGGCATCCCTGTTGTGTGCGCTCTCAACATGATTGATGTCGTGCAAAAACGCGGTGACGTCATAGACACCGATAAACTTTCCGAGAAACTCGGGGCGGCTGTTGTTGAGACATCCGCGCTTAAAGGCCAGGGCTGTGAAAACGCCGCGGAAAAGGCGATTTGGCTTGCGGAGGAGCAGGTACGGTACATGCGCGGCGCAAAACCAGGCCACGAGCGACTTCATACCGAACTTCATACCGATTTTGTCCCCAAGCATCATTTTTCCGCTCCGGTCGAACGCGCGCTCAAGGCGATAGGAGAGGTCATCGATGTTTCGGTAGTTGACGCGAATGTTCGGTGGTATGCCATCAAACTCTTTGAGCGCGACGCAGAGATTGCGGGGCGCTTTGAGCTTTCGGAGGAACAGCGCGTAAAAATCGAGGAAATCACCAAGGCGGCCGAAGAAGAACTCGATGATGACAGCGAGTCCATTATCGCGAGCGAGCGTTACGCTTTCATCAGCGAGGTCATTGCCGAAACGGTGACCTACAAAGAGACAAACAGGCTTACCGCTTCGGATAAAATCGACCGCGTGGTGACCAATCGTCTGCTCGCCTTACCCATATTCGCGCTCGTGATGTTCGCCGTATACTTTATCTCCATCTCGACCATCGGCACCATGATGACCGATTGGGTCAACGACGTGCTGTTTGGGGAGTTTGTTCCCGTTACGGTGACGGGTTTTCTTGAGGGCGTGGGGACCGCTGAGTGGCTCAACTCGCTTCTGGTTGACGGCATTATCGCTGGTGTGGGCGCTGTTTTGGGCTTTTTGCCGCAGATGCTTGTGCTGTTTTTGCTGCTGGCGCTTCTTGAGGACTGCGGCTATATGGCGCGTATCGCTTTCATCATGGACCGCGCGTTCAAACGTTTTGGGCTGTCCGGCAAGTCCTTTATTCCCATTCTTATCGGGACGGGGTGCGGTGTTCCCGGTATTCTCGCCTCGCGTACCATCGAAAACGAGAGCAATCGGCGTCTGACGGTCATGACGACCACCTTCATTCCCTGCAGCGCCAAACTCCCCATCATCGCGCTCATTGCCGGTGCGCTTTTTCCGGGCAGTATCTGGGTTGCGCCTTCGGCCTACTTTGTTGGCATCGCAGCCATCATCGCCTCGGGCATCATCCTCAAAAAGACTCGGCTGTTTTCGGGCGACCCCTCACCATTTCTTATCGAACTGCCGGCCTATCACCTGCCACGCGCCTCTGGTGTGCTGCGAGTGATGCTTGAGCGGGGATGGGCCTTTGTCAAACGCGCCGGAACCATCATCTTACTCGCCACCATACTCGTGTGGTTTCTTTCCAGCTTCAGTTGGTCGATGCAGATGGTCGACACCAGTGATTCGATGCTTGCCGGCATCGGCGGTGTTGTTGCGCCGATTTTTGAGCCGCTCGGCTGGGGTGACTGGCGCGCGACGACGGCGACCGTTACCGGGCTCATCGCCAAAGAAAACGTTGTTGGTACCTTCGGCGTCCTGTATGGCTTTGCCGAGGTAGGCGAGGAAGGTGCTGAGTATTGGCCGCTGCTCGTCGCCTCTTTTACGCAGCTCGCGGCGTATTCGTTTTTGCTGTTTAACCTTCTCTGCGCGCCTTGCTTTGCCGCTATGGGCGCCATTCATCGCGAGATGGTCTCAGCGCGCTGGACCTTTATCGCCATCGCTTACCAGTGCCTGTTTGCTTACGCGGTCGCCT
>JAISFJ010000102.1 GCA_031263665.1 Coriobacteriales bacterium | reverse complement strand
GCGTTTTGTTGCTCGCGTTCGATGGCGAGGCGGTGATTGCTGGAAAGCAGGATGAGCGATGTTGCGTTGACCACGATGATGACCAGGGCAAGCGTGAGCAAAAATATCTTCTGCCAGAGCTTCAAAAGTTCCTCTGACTCTCCAGCCGGTATCCGAGTCGGGGGATGGTGAGCAAAAAGTCGTGGAGCCTGAGTTTTTTGCGCAGCTGTTGCACGTGGGTGTCGACCGTGCGTGTCTCCGTACTGAATCCGTAGCCCCAGACGGCGGAGAGCAGACGCTCGCGGGTCAGCGCGATATCGATGTTGCGAATGAAAAAGACGAGCAGGTCAAATTCTTTGGGCGTGAGTACAATCGGCTCACCGTTGAGGGTGACTTCGTGCTTGCCTACCTCGACAATGATGTCTCGATAGATGAGCGGCGTGTCTTCGTGATACGTACGTCTGAGGGCGACTTCGATGCGCGCAAGCAACTCAACCGCCTCAAAGGGTTTGACGATGTAGTCTTCCGCACCCATCCGTAGTCCCCTGACCTTGCTGGGCACGTCGCCCATTGCGGTAAGGAAGATGACCGGCGTGGGATTATCCCCCTTGCCCTCAAAGACCTGGAAGCCGTCGAGTTTTGGTAGCATGACGTCGAGAAGCACGAGGTCGTAATCCCCGCTCAGAATCTCGGTGACCGCGCTCGCCCCGTCCCCCCTGTCCCATCTGTCCTGTTTGCAACTGATGACAGTTGCTTTCAGGCAGTAGCACTGGGGCAGAGGTCGTTTAAGGGGCACTCGGGGCAGTGAGGGCGGCGGGCGATGCAAACTTCGCGACCAAAGAGCACCCATTGGTGGTTGATGGGACCCCATAGCTCGCGCGGATAGAGTGCGAGCAGGTCGCGCTCGGTCTTGTCCGGTGTGTCCGAGGACGCGGGGGAGAAGCGCAGTTTGTGGGCAATGCGAAAGACGTGTGTGTCCACCGCGATGCCCTCCACGATGCCAAAGGCGTTATTGAGCACGATGTTGGCCGTCTTGCGGCCGACCCCGGGCAGACGCCTGAGGTCATCCATCGTGTTTGGCACCTCACCGCCGTAGTCTGCAAGCAACATCTGGGCGCAGGCGACGCAGTTTTTTGCTTTGAC
This sequence comes from Coriobacteriales bacterium, assembly GCA_031263665.1. Lineage (GTDB taxonomy): Bacteria > Actinomycetota > Coriobacteriia > Coriobacteriales > UBA8131 > JAITEK01. The sequence goes on along the minus strand of JAISFJ010000102.1, from coordinate 1,878 downwards.
GTGGTAAAAGCCGATGGTGCGGATGACGTTCTCGATGTCCACAGGGCGCGCCTGAGCCATGGCCTGTGGGTCGGGCCAACGGGAGAACAGTTCGGGCGTCACCTTGTTGACGGCGACATCCGTTGTCTGCGCCGAGAGCAGCACGGCGATGGTAAGCGTAAAGGGGTTATGAAAGTTCAGCGCGCATTCCGCCTGAGGATAGCGCTCATTCATGGGCCGCGCCACCTCCTACGCTCGCGCCTGTTTGCTTGCCTTTGATTCGCGTGCCATCTGCGCTCTCCGTATCTCCTGATTGTGTATGGGACAGGAAGCGGTTCGAGTGCCCCACGAGTCCCACGAGTCCCGTAAGACGCGTATCCCGTCTCTGCCTTTTTGTGTTCATTTATGACTGTTCGTACTTTACCGAGTACAGGCAGTGTTTGTCCACCTTCCCCAGGGAAAGTAAAGAATATGTCTACGAAGCTTGACTGCTACAAAGTTGCGGCGAGCGACAGGCCATCAATACTTGGATAATTGTGGAAATCCGTGTTATGAAATAGCAGATTTCTGTCATAATATCACTTATTAAATTACCGATAAGTGTTAATTTGAGTCCCACTGCAAGTGCTGGAGGTTGCTATGCTTAAGAGAAAGGCATCAGAGAGTTTGGAGCTGTGGTTCAAAAACAAGTCCAGGCACGCTTTGCTGATAACCGGCGCTCGCCAAGTCGGGAAGACCTACCTGACCAGGGCATTTGCCCAGGAGCATTATCAAAGGGTGGTGGAGTTCAACCTGGTCGACAACCGTGCGGTGAGAGAGTCTTTTAAGAAGGCTGTGGATGCTGGCGATCTGATGTTGAGGATGTCCACCGCTTCGCCTCTGGCCTTGGAACCGGGCAAGACAGTGGTTTTCATTGATGAAGTGCAGGAATGCCCTGAGATAGTCACGTTCATCAAATTCCTTGTCGATAAAGGCGAGTATGACTACATCCTTTCTGGTTCGTTGCTGGGGATTGAGTTGGAAAACATATCGTCACAGCCAGTGGGCTATATCACCGAAGTGCAGATGTATCCTCTGGATTTCGAGGAGTTCTGCTGGGCAAACGGGCTGACTGAGGAAACCCTCGCCATGGCACGCAGGGCGTTTATCAGCAAAAGGACAGTACCGGACTACCTCCACGAACGTATGCTCAGTCTGTTTCACCGGTATTTGTTGGTAGGGGGGATGCCTGATGCCGTTGAGGCATTCATTCAGACGAACTCGCTTGATCAGGTACGGGTTGTGCAGGAAAACATTCTGACATATTATCGGCGCGACATCAGCAAATATGCTTCCAAAGACCGGCGGCTTGTCATCAAGAACATCTTTGATCTCATCCCAAGCGAGCTTTCCCGTCAAAATAAGCGTTTCAGGCTTAGCTCCATTGAAAACGTCAATCGTTTTACGCAAGTGGCCGAAGAGTTTCTTTGGCTCACGAAAGCCGGCGTAGCGCTTGCGGCATACAATATAAAGGCACCCATCGCGCCACTGTTATTGAACGAAAACCATAGCCTATTCAAGCTGTTTCAGTCTGACGTTGGGCTTTTGACCAGCCAATTCTCCAAGGAAGTTGCGCTTGGGCTTTTGGATGGCAAGCCGCCTAAGGGGATGGGCGGCATCTATGAGAACTTTGTTGCCCAGGAACTCAATTCACACGGATTTACCCTTCGCTACTTCACCAACAAGAAAATCGGTGAAGTGGATTTTGTCGTTGAGAGAAGAGGCGGAACGCTGACTGCACTAGAGGTCAAGTCGGGCGTCGAATACAAGGTTCATGCGGCACTGAATAACGCTTTGACAGTAAAGGAGTATGAGATATCAGAGCCGTATGTCTTTGCGGAGACAAACACTGAAAGAGCG
>JAISFJ010000088.1 GCA_031263665.1 Coriobacteriales bacterium | reverse complement strand
CTAAGTTGTTGGACTCCGTGCCTCCCGAGGTGAAGAATATCTCCTCGGGTTCGACCTCCAAGGCTTGGGCTATCACCTCGCGGCTGTGTTCCACTATCCTTTTGGCTTCAACCCCTTTGCGATGAAGCGAGGAGGGGTTTCCAAAGTCATCTTTCAGCGTCTGGCAAATGATGTCAACCACGTCGGGATAAGGTTTGGTCGTCGCGGCATTGTCTAAATAGACAGTCATTTTTATCGAAGGTCCGTTCTTTTCTTTTCGTTTCTATAAACTCTGACACTTCAAAGCGCTTTGGGAGTCCCTGAATGAGGGAATAAGCACTGCCTGGCACTGCCCAAAAGAGGGTATTTATCTTTCTTTTTGATTTGCCCCTTCATCAGGGGACACCAACGCCCAAAATCACGTAACTATTCTATGTGATAAGAAATCAGAGGAAAAAAGGACAGGAAACGGAGGATGAGCCTGAACTGATTCTTGAAGTCCTGCTTGTCAAGCAGGAATTGGTATGCAAAGAGTTTCGGTATGCAAGCGAAACCAAAAAACGAAAGAAACAGAGGTGTAGGAGAATTATGAGTAATAAATTTGTTATGGCTGATTCAAGGCGATGCATAGGCTGTGGAACCTGCATGGCCGCATGCATGATGGAACACGAACCGGTCGATGGGGTCCCCATTCCTCGGCTGACACTTATTAAGACTTATAAGATTTCGGCGCCCGTTGGCTGCCACCATTGTCAAGACGCGCCCTGTGCTTCGGCTTGTCCGCAAAATGCTCTCTACATCAACGACGAGATGGTCAATATCCGTCAGGACCGCTGCATCGGTTGCAGCAGTTGTATTCTTGCCTGTCCGTTTGGGGCGATTGACATCGTCTCCGCAAGCAGGACGGTATCTCATGGCAAGTTTGAGTACCGGGCCGCGCACAAGCCCGTCATCATCAAGTGTGATTTGTGCACGACCCGCGAAGATGGGCCCGCATGTATAAAGGCCTGTCTGACGGATGCACTCAGCTACATTGACGAAGAAAAGATGGAGAAACTTTCGCGCGAGAAACAATACGCCGCTGCTCAGGCGACGGAGTTTGCGCCCGCCGCCGTGCCCGCCACTGTACCCGCCGCCGTGCCCGCCGCTGTGCCCGTCGCCGTGTGAATGAGTGGGCAGCGACCGACAATGACCAACAACATCATATGCCGACTGTCATACGATGGCGCGGCTGTTGTCAAAAGTTAACGCGTCAAACTTGAGTGAGGTGAAAAGTGAGTCAATTCATAGCTGTTAATTCCAATACCTGTATCGGGTGTGGGACTTGTCTCCTTGCGTGCAGCGATGCACACGCCAAGGTGGGCAAACAGGACCAACCGCGGCTTCATCTGGTCAAAACACGCGAGGTGTCGGCCAGTGTTGCCTGCCATCACTGTATAGGTGCTCCCTGTGCCAAGGTCTGCCCCGTCAATGCCATCAAGCACGGTGACGACGGCCGCATAGTCGTTGATGAGAAAACCTGCGTGGGCTGCAAGCTCTGTGCGATTTCCTGTCCCTTTGGGGCAGTTCATATGAGCGGCACCTCGATTGCTGGCGTTGCGGGAACCGAATACCTCACTCCCACCTTTGTCGCCTCGCTCAGTCCGATTCTCCAGTGGGAAATCGGCGTCTATGCCTGCGCCGTCAAATGTGACCTCTGCTCGTTTAAGGAAGAAGGCCCGTCCTGTGTCAGCGTTTGCCCAACGCGGTCCGCCCGGCTCTTCGACGAGGACAGCATGGAGAAAATCACCGCCGAGAAGCATGAACGCGCTGCTGTTCTCGGCGATTTTGTCGCTGACGGTTACGTTCTCAGGAGTACATAATGGATATTTTGAATCTGAGTATTCCCTCGATTTTTTCGCTCTCGGCAATCCTTTCCGTTGTCGGCGCCCTTCTCGCTTTGGTGACGGGACGGTCCGAGGGTCTGTCAAAGGGCCTTGCGAGCGTCTTTGGTATTCTGGCGTCATGTGCCATGCTGGGCGTTGGCGTTGGCAGCCTGTTGGGGTCGGCGAGTCTCATCAGTATTCCGACCCCCTTTGCCTTCGCGTCGTTTTCGCTGTTGTTTAATCCGCTTGCCGGGCTTTTGTTAGTGGTCATCAATCTGCTTGCGATTCTCGCGTGGATATATGGCACCTCCTATCTGGCCGAGTACAAGGGCAAGGGAATCGGGCCCATCGGCTTTTTCATGAACCTGTTTGTTGTCTCGATGAATTTTGTGGTCACGGTCGATAACGCGTTTTGGTTCCTCGTCTTTTTTGAACTGATGTCGTTGTCCTCCTACTTCCTCGTAATTATCGAGCAGGATGAGAAATCGACCAAAGGCGGTTTCCTTTACCTCATCATGGCCCATGTTGGCTTTATGATGATAATGATTGCCTTCTTCATCATGGCGGGCATCACGGGCAGCTTTGAGTTTGAGGTATTCCGCAACACGCCGTTTGTCCCGGCCATCGCCTCGGTGATATTCCTGCTGACCTTTTTGGGCTTTGGCTGCAAGGCTGGCATGGTTCCCTTTCACTCCTGGCTACCTCAGGCGCATCCCGCAGCCCCCTCGCATGTCTCGGCCCTCATGTCCGGAGGCATGATTAAAATCGGCGTCTTCGGTATTGTGAAAATCGGCCTCGATGTGCTTGCCGCCTCCGGTTGTGAGTTGTGGTGGGGAATCCTCGTTTTGACTATCGGGGCTATCTCGTCGGTGCTCGGTGTCGCCTACGCGCTGGCCGAACACGACATCAAACGGCTGCTCGCGTATCACTCGGTGGAAAACATCGGCATCATTTTACTCGGCGTTGGCATTGGGTTTATCGGCATTGCCTTGGAGCAGCCGCTTATCGCCGCGCTCGGGCTCATGGCGGGAATGTATCATCTGCTCAACCACGCGGTGTTTAAGGCCCTTCTCTTTCTTGGAGCGGGTGCGGTGCTCTACAGCACGCACACGCGGGATATGGAGAAGATGGGGGGTCTCATCCGCGCGATGCCCGTAACGGCGATGTGTTTTTTGCTTGGCTCGCTGGCAATTTCTGCCATACCGCCGCTCAATGGCTTTGTGTCCGAGTGGTTTACCTATCAGGCCCTGTTTGACGCGGCCTTCAGAGGCGATGCCGTCATTCAGCTTTTCGCGGGATTCGCGGCTGTGTCTTTGGCTCTTACGGGAGCGCTTGCCGTGACCTGCTTTGTTAAAGCCTACGGAGTGACCTTCCTCGGCGCGAGCCGCTCGGATGCGGCGCGTAAGGCAAAAGAGGTTCCGGCGCCGATGAAACTGAGTATGGTGGTGCTGGCCTTTGTCTGCGTGCTTTTGGGGGTGGGCGCCCCTCTCGTTGCCCCGCTCATGCAAACCGTCGCGTCTACGACACTGGCTGTTGGTCCTGTCGCGGTCGCTCATAATACCTTGGTCGTCAATCCCGAGATGGGAAGCATCATCTCCACTCCTTTGCTGGCAGTTTTGCTCATCGGACTCATTTTGGTTCCGCTGTTAATCCGCATGGTGTTTGCCCGTGGTGGCGTGGACAGTACAAAGGAGCCCTGGGCCTGTGGCTATCAGCATGAGGCAGGAATGTCCATGATTGCGACCAGTTTTGGCGCGGATGTGCAGATGTTCATGCGCCCGCTCTACCGGCTTCGTTCGGTGGTGTCTCATCAGGCTACCCGTCTGGTTGTCCTGTTTGAACGCGCGACTAAAGGGGCTGAGGCCGCCGAGACCCAAGGGATTCAAGATGACCGCTATCTCGCTGATTCGACGGGGGCATTCGTCGATTGGCTGGGGCATCAGGCCAAAAAGATTGAAGGAGGCAACTACCGTGTTTACCTCGTCTATATCGTCGTTGCCCTGTTGGTCTTTTTGTCGATGTCGGTACTGGCGTACTAGGAGGAGTGCCCTATGATTGAGATTTTGATTGCCTGCGTCCAAACTCTTCTGCTCGTTGCGTTGACGCCGCTGGTATCGGGTGTTGGCCGCTTCATGCGCGCGAAGATGCATACGCGTAAGGGCCCACCAATCCTGCAGGATTACTACGACCTTGCCAAGCTCTTCAAACGTCAGGATATTCATACGAAGGATTCGAGTTTTGTCCATCGTCTGATGCCGCCCCTGTTTTTGGGAACCATGCTGGTTTTGGCGCTCGGCATGCCCATGCTCACACGGTTGAGCCCCGTGCCTTTTTTGGCCGATGTGATTCTCATCATCTACCTGTTGGCCCTGCCGCGTTTTTTCTTTGCGCTGTCGGCGATAGACTCGGGCTCTTCTTACGCGGGCGTTGGTGGGATACGCGAGTTGATGGTTGGCGTCTTGGTTGAGCCCTCGATGATGCTTGCTCTGTTTGTGGCGGCTCTTTCTGCCGGAAGCACCAATGTGGGCGTCATGGGCGCGACGATAGGGTCTTTGTCCGTCGCTCATCCGGTTACGATTATCATCGTTGGTTTTGCGTTTGCGCTGGCCTGCTATGTCGAGTTGGGAAAGTTGCCCTACGATTTGGCGGAAGCCGAGCAGGAACTCCAGGAAGGACCACTTTCCGAGTACTCCGGTCCTTCTCTCGCGATGGTTAAGATGGCCATGTCCTTAAAGCAGATACTCGTGGTCAGCTGGTTCATCGCGATATTTCTTCCCTTCGGAAGTGCCGTTGAGCTCACGGTTGTGGCCCTTGCTATCGGGCTCGTCGTCTATCTGGTTAAACTGGCCCTCATTTTCTTCATATGTTCGGTTTTCGAAAACGCTGTGTCCCGTGTTCGCTTCAAGCTCCTGGGAAGACAGACCTGGGCCGTATTCGGCATTGCCGTATTCGGCTTCGTGTTCTGGATTCTTGGGATATAGGTGAGGGGAAAATCATGACGAGTTATCTAGTGGTAAATATCCTCGGAGGACTCCTGATAGTCACGTCGCTTTTTGTGGTGCTCTCCAAAACGCCTCAAAGGACCACGTTGATTTATTCTCTCCAATCGATAGTTTTGGTCCTTTTGCTGGTGGCGTTGGGGGTGACAACGGGGTCTCGCGAGCTCTTTACCTGGGCAGCGACCGCCTTTATTACCAAGGCGGTGCTCGTGCCAGCCATCATGTTATTTGCCTTAAAGAAGATAGGGCCCAGCGCAAAGGAGGCGGTACCATCATCCATCAGTCCGGTTGTCGCAATCATCCTCGTGGCCGTTGAGCTGTTCGTGTGCTACCTTGCCGTTAACGGTATTGAGTTGCCAACCGCCCTGGGGGTAAAACCCGCGCTCGCGGTGTCACTCGCGCACTTCTTTGTGGGGCTCACCTGCATTATCACGCAGCGCAATATCCTCAAACAAATCTTTGGGTATTGCCTTATGGAAAACGGTTCGCATGTGACGCTGGCGTTACTGGCGCCCGAGGCACCCGGTTTGGTTGAGATTGGTATCGCGACCGACGCCATCTTCGCCGTCGTTATCATGGCAATCGTTGCCGTCCGCATCCACAGGGTCGTAAAGTCGCTTGATGCTGATGACCTCAGAGAACTGAAAGGCTAGGGGATGCTCATGGATTCCGCGATTTTGCTCATAGTACTTTTTGTCTTGCCGCTCTGTGCCGCTGTTCTCATGGCACTTCTGCCTTCAAAGGCGGTGCCGACCGTCATCTATGAAGGCATCCATCTCATCTCCACGGCCGCGACCTGCCTTTTAGCCATCTATCTTGTCGTTGGCGTCATGTCGAGTGGAGAGTCGATTCACGCTTTGGGGCTGTGGTTTTATCTCGACTCACTGGGGTCGCTGTTTGTCATCCTCATAGGTGGCATCGGTTTTCTGACGGGCTTTTACTCCCTGTCCTATATCCGCCATGACATCAAGAGCGGCGCCATGAACCCCGGGCAGGTCAAGCAGTATTATGTGTTCTTTAACTTGTTTATCTTTACCATGTTGTTGGTGGTGCTATCAAACTATATCATCATGATGTGGGACGAAATCTAGGCGACAACTCTGGCGACTGCGTTTTTGGTTGGTGCCTATAACACCAAACTTTCGCTGGAAGCCGCCTGGAAGTACATCATCGTCTGTACCGCGGGAGTCGCCTTTGGGCTTTATGGCACCGTCTTGGTATACGCAAACGCGGCCGATGTCATGGCCGATGCCCATCAGGCCATCTTTTGGACCTCGCTTTTGCCCTACGCGGCACAGTTTGATGTCATGATTATCCAGATTGCCTTCCTGTTTGCGGCCATCGGCTTCGGGACCAAGGCCGGTCTGTTTCCGATGCACACCTGGCTCCCTGACGCGCACTCAGAAGCCCCCAGCCCGGTTTCCGCTCTGTTGTCGGGGGTTTTGCTCAAATGCGCGATGCTCATCATCATCCGCTTCTACATCCTTGCCGTCCAGGCGATCGGCCCGCAGT
>JAISFJ010000059.1 GCA_031263665.1 Coriobacteriales bacterium | reverse complement strand
GAATGGCTGCGTTACAGGTCAAGCAGGTGAGAGCGAGTGGGCTTGAAGGTAAAAGGCGGCTTGCGCCGCCCCTCAAAAGTAGTGGCATTCTGAGGTGGAGTTAATCAGTGTTTCCCTTGATTCTATCTGCTGTTCCAATCACGAAGCATGGGAGCAAGGGATTTGAGGGCAGCTTCCTTCGAGCTAAAATGAAGAGGCTTTTGCGCGGGTTGTGCCGGTCTTGGATATACAGAGATTGGCATATACTCCTGCGTGGAAAAAAGACGATGAAGCAATGCTGCGCCCTTGTCATCTCTTTGAAAGTCAGAGACCGTCGCAACATCAATTCCGACTCCCACTACCAAAAGGTTTTCAACCTGGGATTGCCGCCAAAGCACAAGCGCTGCTTCCTTCGTCCGCCAAACTGAGCAAGGGAAGTCGTTTTTCCGCATAAGAAACTCTGTACTTCAAATCTCCTAGGAACCCCTGACACCTGGATTGCCGTGCCGACAAGCTAGATTGCAATGACAACAGCGAGACGAATGGATCAGCGATCCTATAACAGCGTATGCTCCATGAAGAGTTTGTTAAACAGGGGATGGGTCGCGAGGTTTATCTCCTCAGCATTGTCAATCTGCGCAACGATGTCCACGTATGCCGAATCGTTCAGGCAGAACTTGGCCGCCCCGTTCAGGCTGCTGTTTCCCAGAGCAACCACCCGGTCGCGGAACTCAACAGGCAAAAGCCCCGTCACCAAGGCGCTCTCTGGGTCGAGGGTTTGGCCAAAACCGCCCGCCAAGACTATCTTTGCTGGTGTGGGGCCGCCCATCTCCTCAAGAAGTATCTGAAGTCCCGCCCTGACGGCGCTTTTTGCAAGCTGGTACTGCCTGACATCCTTTTGAGTAAAGTAGACGACATCCCCCGCGTCGCTCTGGGCGTTTGGCGTGTCCCCGGCAAGGATGATCCGACTGTCGCTGACGGCACCCGTGCCGTTGTCTTTAAGACGTCCGCCCTTATCGACAAAGCCTTCCCGGACAAGAACCGCCATGAGATCGAGTATACCCGAACCGCAGATTCCAGTCGCTGGCGTCGCACCGATGGTCTTGAAGCAAAATCCTCCGTCCTCATACCATACTGAGGATATGGCTCCGTGCGTACTTCCTGAGCCGCACTCGATGGCACCGCCCTCAAAGGCCGGGCCAGCGGCAGTAGCGGTGCACAGCAGCCGGTCGCCGCGCTTGAAGACGAGTTCGCCGTTGGTGCCCATGTCCATGAGGATGAAGTCGTCCTCGCCTTTAAGCGCGCAGAGACCGGCGGTTAGGTCGCCTCCGACAAAGGCAGAGATGAACGGCACGACATCGCAGCCGCACGAGAGCGTGTCGGTGTGAAAAACCTCGTGATAGGGATAGGGGCCTTCGATTTTGAATGCGGGTATGAAGGGTGCGGCGCCCAACGAGCGACACGGCAGTCCGAGCAGGAGATAGGCCATGGTCGTGTTTCCGGCGATGACCAGCTTATGCACCAGCGTTCCATCAATCCCAGCTTTGGCGAACATCGCTATCAGGGCGGTGTCTATCTGCTCGGTAATCAGCTTTGACAGGACGCTCGCGTCGTCCAGCGAGACACCGATACGGGATATGACGTCGGCGCCGTACGCTCGTTGCATGTTGAGTTGTGCGAAGGAGCCGCATTCCTGTCCTGTCGAAAGCTTAATGAGTTTTCCGACGACCGTGGTGGTTCCGATATCGATGGCGACAACGTATCCGGGCGAAGTGGGGGATGAGGTTGACAAGGGCGATGTGGCTGTGGGACGCGGCACCGAAAGCGGGTCGGCAGTGGTAAAGGCGACAGACGCCAGGTTGTCTCTAGGGTCGTAATCGCTAAGAATCGAGTATTCGGTGTCTGCCAATGGCTTGTCAATGACGCACACCTCAATGTCATGCACAACGTGTGTCAGGCAGGCCAGGTGAGTTTTACCGTCAATGAGCACCTTGCAGTTTCCGCATCGTCCAACCCCGCTGCAATCTGCGCTCAACTCAATTCCGGCCTCGCGCGCAAGCACAAGAAGATTGTCACCGCGCTCGGCCGCAACACTGCGACCCAACTCTGGAAACAGCACCCGAATAGGATTTTTGGGCATCTCGACTCCCTCAACTTTGTCATCGATTAACGCATTGCGTCAATAGTATGTCTTGATAGCAACAATGATGGTGCTTACTGAATCTAGCAATGCCGATTGATAATACGCGACGAACGCACCGACCATGAGGGCAAAGATGGCGTTCTTTCGGTTGATTTGTCATGTTACCTCCATTGGGTCAGCAGGGAGCGCATCCAGGCTTCGACGTCCATGCCGTAAACTTCGCGCAGGCGTGCGGGGGCCAACGCCTCCTGTGGGGGGCCCAGTGCCACGACGCGTCCCTTGTCCATCAGCAGGGCCCGCGAGCTGAAGGCCCGCGCGAGGCTGAGGTCATGCACCACCGAGAGCACCGCGCGCCCCGGTTCCTCAAGCCATTCGTCAAGAAGCTCGAACACGCGTTTTTGGTAGGCGAGGTCGAGGTGGTTCGTCGGCTCATCCAAGATGAGCAGCTGGGGGTCCTGCGCGAACACCTGCGCGAGAAAGACCCGTTGCAGCTCGCCGCCTGAGAGCGTCAGGACAGACTGCTCCGCGATGTCTTTGAGCCCGCAACGCGCCAAGGCGTCGTCGATGGCCGCCTGGTCCGCGCTTGATCGCGTTGAGAGCGGGCCGCGCTCGCGTGCGTAACGTCCCAGGCTCACAACCTCCCTCACCGTGAAGGCATAGCCGACAAAGTAGCTCTGCATCAGCATGCCTATTTTGTGCGCGAGCTCGACCGGTTTGAGCCGTTTGACGTCAATGCCATCGAAAAGCACCTTGCCCTCATATGAGAGGCTCTGTGTGATTGCGTTGACAAGCGTGCTTTTTCCCGCGCCGTTGGGCCCCGCGATAATCAGGCGCTCGCCCTCCTCCAGAGTAAAGCTCACGTTGCTTATCAGCGTCAGACTCCCGTGGCGCACCGTGAGACCCCTCACCTCGAGTGCGCTCGTCGTTTGCGGGCCGCGCGCATCGGGGAGACAGGGGGACGGGGCAACTGTCCC
>JAISFJ010000200.1 GCA_031263665.1 Coriobacteriales bacterium | reverse complement strand
TCATCTCCGCCTGTCGAAGTACGACCCGCCGTACGCTCGATGTCATTGAGCCTCGCCGTGAGCTCATCGGTGCTCAGATGAGGTTCGGCCATGACAAGGCGGAGCAGTTCGGCGCGCTTTTGGCGCGCAGACCCCTCAAAGGGCGACTGCCTCGTGTGGTGACGTGAGCGCCGCGAGGGATTTGGCAGGATGCTTTTGAGATGATTGCCGTAGTCGAGCAGAGCATAATACCAGCTCCTGGGATTGTCGCGGTCACAGCTTGCTTCGATATGAGGGATAAGCTCACGGTCTGGCACCTGGTCGCGCCCCTCAAAAAAGTGATGGAGAAAGACTGCCCGCACATTCGTCTCAAGATAGACCCGCGGTTCTCCATACGCAAAGACGCACACACCCGCAGCCGTGGCGGGGCCAACGCCGGGCAACGCGAGCAGGTCATGATACGCACGTGGCACCTGCCCCCGATAGTGCTCGGCACACAACTCGGCCGTTCGTTTGAAGGCAAGCGCACGGCGATGATACCCCAGCCCCTGCCAACGCTCAAGCACATCGGTCATCGAGGCGGCCGCGAGCGCGTCTACGGTGGGAAAAGCCGCCAGCCAACGATTCCAATACCCAAGCACACGAGCTACCTGGGTTTGTTGGAGCATAATCTCGCTGGTTAACACGATAAAAGGGTCGTCGTTTTCACGCCAGGGGAGCTCGCGATACAGCCGTGCGCCTTCGTGGCGTACCAATGCGATAAACGCGTCGCACGCCTGCTCTTTTCCCTCTTGTGTCAAAAGCTACTTCACCGCGGGCTGAAGCGATTCCAAAGAAAGAAACGCGGATTTTCCCTCGATAAGTTCTTTGATGCTCACGGAGGTGAGATAGTCTTTGAGGATGGAGTTCGCGCCTTCCCAGACTCGATGGAACTGGCAACCCTTGTGTCGAGAGCACCAATTCTTATCTTTTGCGCAAATGGCGACGCTCACCGGACCTTGGACGATTTCGATGAGACGATAGAGGGTGAGTTCGGTGGGGTCAACGGCCAACAACATACCGCCGCGAGCACCTCTCAGCGAGGTGAGAACTCCACTATGGACGAGGTCGTGTTGAATGCTGCGCGCAAACGCGTACGGCACATCCTGCATGGTGGCTGCCTCACGCACGGAAAGCGGCTGCCCGTCGTTTTGTAACAGAGCCGCAATCAAGCGAATCGCATAATCAGTTCTTCTTGATATTTCCATAATTCTCATCTCTATAATCGAGCGCTTGGTAAAGCCCAAACCTCCGAGTTCTGTGTGGTCTTTTACGAAACACTCATCAACCAACACCCACCTGCTTTCCCCAACACGGCGCGCACAAATTGGTGCCGCGAGCAGACAGATTACTCCCGCTATGCAGTTTATCATAAATGTTACTAAGAAGGTGACGATTAATTGCTCTTTGAGGGCATCTCTTTTTCCATATCTTGAGCAAGCTGAATAACGGCCTCATCTTCCATCTGCTGATACAGGGGAGAATCATGGTCGATAAGCGGCGCCAAGCGCATGAGAACATCACCCAAAGTGACCTGGTTATACCGGCCAGTACGTAAGGATTCGCGATAAGCGGATTCCACGGCCGCGTGAGCAGCGGACACGAGTTCACTGCGCGAGAGCCCCTCAGAAAAGCGGGCAATCCGCTGAATATCGAGCTCCGCAAAAGAAGGGTGCTCAGCGGCGAAATCGATGAGCACGTCACGACGCTCGTCCTCAAATGGCGCGCCAACCTCTATCTCATGTAAGGAGCCGAGCAGGCCACGCAAAGGCTCACGCAAAATATCCCCATGCTGAGATGTCGCCATGACAATGACTCCCGGTCTGCGGCGCAAGGCACGCAAATAGGCGGTTATCTCAGCTTGCATCGAACGACCGGACGGCCCCATCATCCCTCTAACCCTGCCACCGCTGCGCTTGATAGCCTGCTGTTCGTTGTTAAACATCTCCTGTAAGTAGTCGATGTTTTCTATCAGCACGGTACAGGGCGTAGCCATATCGATAAAGTCGGGTGGGCTGCCAAAGAAACCCCGCTTAAAGGGTCCCGCAAGTTTGATGGTACCATTACCCTGCGCATCGAGGTCAACCGCCACATGAAGTACGGGAAAACCAATCTCGCCAGCCGTCGCGTGGGCAAACAACGAAACATCCTCACGCGATGGGCCAAAGAAGAAAAAGGTACCATCCAGAGACAGACGGGAAACCCCGTGCATGGCGGCACTACGCTCAATGAAGTCACGATAACTCTGGTTACCAGCAGAGAGAAAGCCAAAGCCACGCATACGTTCGAGCACATGCCCATAACCGGATAATACCCGGTAATCGAGGTTCCTCTGGCGGTCCTCGTCTTTGCTTTTCTCACCAAACTCGTAGAGCTCTTTGCCGATTCGGGAGAGATTGACCTTTGCGAGCGAATCCGGTTTGAGTGGATTTCTCCCGGTAGGATTAACGGATTCAACCGGCGCAAGAGCCTGAATCGCCTGCGAATCCTCATCATCATCGGCCATACCAAACTGCTCAAGAATAGATTTGAGCGAATCAATGAGTTTCTCGCCGCCCGAATCGACCATCTCATGAGAAATGGCACCCGCGATGTTTTCGAGGTCATCTCCAGAAATGCCCATATCCTCAAGCTGGTCAAACGCAAGAGCCTGCAAGCGCATCGTCGCCTGTTCATTTTGCTCGGGGCTGTTATGGGAGACAAGGTCGCCAAAAATGGATTCCGCAGTCGACCGGTCCCCCAGCTCAAAGGCAAGGTCCCATGCCTTTCGCACGCCATCAAGTACCGGTGCCGACACGAGCGGGCCATAGGAAGAGTCGAC
>JAISFJ010000199.1 GCA_031263665.1 Coriobacteriales bacterium | reverse complement strand
TCAAATGCGGACAGCTTTACGGTGAGCTCCAACCGCGGCGGGCCCTGATTTACGCTCTGCTCTCCCAACTCGTCTTAGCGTTCATCTTCTATTTTATTGTGAGCAATAACTTCTTTGCGCCCATCGCCGGCGGACCTCCACTTATGGGAATACTGTCGCTGGTATTTCTTCCTCCCCTTGCGGCCTACCTCATCACGATAAAACCCGAAGGCGGGCCAACGCAAGCAGACCAGAGCCCCGAATCCGTTGCCGGGCTGACGCAGACAGACCAGGGCCCCGAGTCCGTCCTGCCTTCGCGCGATACCATCCAAACGATACGAACACTGCCGATAGTGTTTTGGAAATTCATCTTCGCCATCCTAGTGTTCACCCTCGCCGCTTCGGTCGCGCAGGGCTACTATACCAACTTCCGGCTCCCTTCCGCCACGCTTGCCGATACGATTTACGTGATGTTTTTCCGCGTCATCCTCACGGTTGGGCTCCTGCTGCTGGCAATACGCTTCCTCAAAAACATCGCCTTTAACAAACTCTACCTTTTGTGCATGGTATTCATCGCGGTAGCCTTCGCAATAGCACCCCTGCTCAAAATAGACAGCATCACGTTTTCGAGCTTTACCGGGCTGGTCTATAACGTCTTTGATTTTCTCGTTTGGTGCCTGCTTGCCTTCATTGTCTTTGGCAAACATATCTCATCGACCATGGTATTTGGCTTTGGCCGCGGCGTATTCATGGCGGGCAGCGCCCTCGGATGGATTTTAGGAGTGCGCGTGCTCCACTCGTTGTCGGGAACAAACGGCGAAGTAATATTTTACGTGGTATTGGCCTTCCTCATTTTGTTGAGCACAACGCTCGTGTTCACGGAAAAGGATTTTGACCAACTGGTCACGCTCCCCGAAAAAGAGGAACTGAAGTTTGAGACGCTCATCCCCAATTACTTTGCCGAACGCCTGCCGTCCGACGCAAAATACAAGCACGAGCGCCCCTGGCTTTCTGCCTGTCGCCGCCTTGGAGAAAAGACTCATCTCTCATCGCGCGAACAGGAGATAATGGAGTTACTCACCTTAGGCCGCAGCAGCGAAAACATCGCCCAGCGCTTAAACATCTCACCAAACACCGTGCGTACTCACACGCAAAACGTCTACGCCAAACTCAACGTCCACTCACGCCAAAAACTCATCGAACTAGTAGAAGCCGAACGAGCCCTCTCCCCAGACCCGCAAAATGACAGGGAGTAGAGTCCGAAACCCGTCCCCCCTGCGAGAAAAGCGTCAGGTTCGAGCTCCACTACTCTGGTAAGCCGTCTACGTAGCCTACGTTTACGTGGGAGGCATCGCAAAAGGGCTTGTTGCGCGACTCTCCACAGCGGCAAAGCGCGTAGCGGTTGCGCAGTTCATAGGGGGTGCCATCTGCGGACACAAGCGGGATGTTGCCCTTTACGTACAGAGGCGCGCTCACCTCGCGCTCAGGGTCTTGCAAAATGGAGATGGACGGCTCAAGCTCGGGCTCGATTTCTTTATAGTCGTCCTGCTTGTCGTGATGAACAATACGCCCCGCCGGGCAATCGGTCGAAGCCTTGATGGCTTCCTCGCGCAGCTTAGGGTTGTCCGAGTCTTCCGTCAGCGTCCACACGTCACCGTCCTCGCGATGGCAGAAACGCGCGAAGGCGCAACGGTTGTCGTCAAAGAGGTCGAGCGCCGGCCCCTGAAAAAGCTCAACGCGCTCATCAAAGGGCACCGTACTTGCCACTTCGGTGCCATCAAATCCCGCGTCCACGTGCGACCCATCACAAAACGGTGGATTCTCAGAGTGTCCACAGCGACAAAGCGCGTAGCTCTCATCCGTCTTAAAGGTCTGCCCCTGTTGGTACTCGCGGTGATGCCCATTGGTAACCATAATTTTCTCATCAAGCGGAACTGCGCCTTCAACAAGATAAGGTCCATGTTTGAGAATAGTGATTTTCTTTTCGGCTGCCATACGTTCAGCCCCCTTTTTTATCCGATTTCCATTAGATGAGGCAACAGTTACTACATGTCGCCTTAAACCCTACCAACATACCAATTTCAGTATACCTGTTCCACGATGCCCCCACAAACCCCCTGCAATAAGGCCCGCGATACCTTGACGAAAAGAATGTTCTATGCTTACCCTTATTAAAGGGGAAAATCTTACTATCGAGGAAGGGGGATGCGGCGAAAAATAAAAGGGGAACTTTGGGCTCAAATCGGAATGCCGAGGCCCAAGGGATAACAGATGGGACATATTAAAGAAAGGTGCACTATGACAAAAGAAATGGATCGTCGATCGTTTTTAAGAGGGGCAGCGTTAACGGGTATTGCGGCGGCAGGTGCCGGCTTGGTGGCCTGTAGCCCACAGGCAGAAAATGGGTCCGGAGGAAGCGCGAGCGGAGGCGGAGGCAATACGACAGCGCCTACTGAGTTTAAGCAGGCTTCCGCAAATATCACTGTGGTAGATGAGAAGTTTGTCATCGCTCCAGCAAAAGCCTCTGAGGTGACTGCCGATGAGACCTATGACGCTGACTATCTGGTAATCGGATC
>JAISFJ010000176.1 GCA_031263665.1 Coriobacteriales bacterium | reverse complement strand
ATGGGCAGATGCCCTTCTGCGTGACTGCTCATACTAAGAATACGCAAGAATGCGAGTTCCGTGAAGATTTGGCAAAAGCAAGTATAGCAGAGTCATACAACACCATCCGCCAAAGTGTGACAGGGGGACGTATTATAATCTGTCATAATAGCTATGTTGATATTTAAGATTTATAGACAGGGCAGATACAAAAGCAAACCGGTTGAGGCATCGCTTCTTGGGGGGCTTTGTTGTATCATGAGTAGTTACTGGTTTTTACCTCTTTATTCGACAGTATTCATTGAAGGAGTCCATTTTGGCAGTAAAGATACGTTTGGCCCGTCATGGCGCCAAGAAAGCTCCCTATTATCGTGTGGTCGTTGCCGATTCTCGTTCACCTCGCGATGGCCGGTTTATTGAGGAAGTCGGTCGTTACAATCCTTGTGTTGAGCCGGCTTTTGTGAAGCTTGACCTCGAGAAAATCGACACGTGGGTTAAAAATGGCGCTCAGCCCACGGAAATCGTATCCAAACTCGTTACCAAGGCGAGAGACGAGGCGTAGAACTATGTCTGAGCAGCAAGAAGATGCCGTCAGTTTGGTGCAGAGCATTGTTACCTCGCTGGTTGATGAACCCGACCAGGTTAAGGTTGAAGGTCTGCGAGACGGCGACACATTGGTCGTAGAGATTCATGTCGCACCGGATGACGCGGGGAAAGTCATCGGTCGCCAAGGCAGGATTATCAAGGCAATACGGACGCTCACGCGCGCGGCGTCGTCATATGTCGCTGGTCCGCGCATCGAAGTCGAGGTCATGGACTGACGCTTTTGGATGGGCGGCATCACCCTCATGGCAGACTATCGCCGCATAGCGCGGATAATCCGGGCAAAAGGGCTTTCAGGTGAAGTCATGGTGCTTTTTGCTCCCGGCTTTTCTTTGCGCGCCGCTCAAGGTCTGCGGCTCTGGATTGTCCCGCCCGACCACGACCTCATACGTGAAACTTCTGTGCGTTCGGTAACCGAGCGGGGCGAATATGCGCTCCTTGCCCTCAACGGCGTGACAAAGCGTTCGGTGGCGCAGCGGCTCCAAGGGCGCTCCCTGCTTGCTTGTGCTCAAGACGTTAAGGATATGCTGATAACGGATGACAACTCCGCTGTAGGCCTGGCGGTATTCGATGTTGAGCGGGGCGCTCTCGGTACGATTGTCGAAGAACGCGTCGGCGAAGAGCAGACGCTTTGGGTGCTGGACGGTCCCTTTGGAGAAGTGCTCATCCCCGCGGTTGACGAGTTAATCCGGGCGCGGGATAAAGAGAAGGTGGAAGTGCTCCTTCCCCACGGCCTGCTGGAGCTGAACACGTGACGCACACCAGACAAACGCAGACGCAGACGCAAAAGCAAACGCACACCGGAAAACCACCTGAAGGCGCGCTGCGTGTAGAGACGCTTTCCGTCTTTCCTCAGATGTTTGAAGAGCCCATGAGCCTGTCCATCATTGGGCGGGCGCGGAAGGCGGGGCTCCTTGAGTTTGTCGCGCATGATTTGCGGGATTGGACCCATGACAATCACCGAAGCACCGATGATGAGCCCTATGGAGGAGGTGCGGGGCAGCTCATGAAGGTCGAGCCCGTCTTTGAGGCGCTCGACGAGCTTTTGGCCTCTGACGCCGCGCGCGTGGTCTTTTTCACTCCTGTTGGCACGGTATTCAATCAGGACATGGCACAGGAGCTCTCCTTGGAAAAGCGCATCATCATGGTTTGCGGGCGCTACGAGGGCTTTGACGAGCGAGTCTATACGCGGGCGGACCTCTGTCTCAGTCTTGGGGACTATATTCTTACCGGCGGTGAACTCGCGGCGATGGTGGTCACCGATGCCATCTGCCGTCTGTTGCCGGGGGCGTTGGGTGACGAACAGTCCCCGCTTGACGAGTCCTTCTCCACAGGGCTTCTCGAATATCCGCAATACACCAGGCCCGCCACATACCGCGATTTGGAGGTGCCCGAGGTGTTGTTATCGGGCAACCATCGAATGATAGAGGCGTGGCGGCGCAAACAGTCTATAATAAGGACGGCGCGGCTGCGTCCCGACCTGCTTAATCGTTTTGAACTGACCGATACGGAGTGGGAGTTGGCGCGGAGCTCTCTGGGAAGTGAGTATTTGGGAAGTGAGTGTTGAGCCCGATGAAAAGAGTTCGATGAAACGAGAGTACAGACATCGCAGAGAGCCTGCCAGCCCATCCGGCGCGCAGCGTTTTCTCCGCGAAATCATAGAGGTGCTCATCATCATAGTGGCCGCCGTTATCATAACGACGCTGCTGCGTACCTTTGTTATCGACCAATATGAGATTCCCACCGGGTCGATGGAGCCGACCATCGCGGTGGGTGACCGTCTGTTCGCCGAAAAGGTGAGTTATCACTTTGCGGAACCTTCTCAGGGCGACATTGTTACTTTTCATGACCCCATGTTGACAAAACGTGCGGAAGGGCGCGTGCTTATCAAACGCTGCATCGCCACAGAGGGGCAAGTCGTTGATTTGGTGGACGGTAAAGTGGTGGTCGATGGAGTTGTTCTCGATGAGCCGTACACGCACGGCAAAGAATCCGTCCCCTTAAATCCCATGCCGGGGGTAGAAATCGAATACCCGTATACGATTCCCAAAGACACGGTGTGGATGATGGGCGATAACCGTACGGATTCGTCCGACAGCAGATACTTCGGCCCGATACCAGAAGATGAGCTCATCGGTAAGGCATTGTTCAGGATATGGCCGTTTGACAGGTTTGGCGCAATCGATTCGTGACCTTTCAGGGGACAACGATTGATGCTTGTCACCTCAGAGGGTCGGAAAGGGATGAGACGTGACCTATCAGGAGATTATACTGGAGCTGCAACGCTACTGGGCGGATAAAGGCTGCGTTATTTTGCAACCCTATGATAACGAGGTCGGCGCAGGCACTTTTCATCCGGCAACAACGCTGCGCTCGCTTGGTCTTGGTACGTGGAAAACCGCCTACGTGCAGCCGTCGCGTCGTCCCACGGACGGGCGCTATGGTGAAAACCCCAATCGCTTGCAGCACTATTATCAGTTTCAGGTGCTCATCAAGCCTTCGCCGGATAACATTCAGGAGTTGTATCTTGAGTCGCTTGCCGCCATCGGCATCGATTGGCGCACGCACGACGTGCGCTTTGTGGAAGACGACTGGGAGTCACCTACGCTGGGAGCCTGGGGGCTTGGTTGGGAAGTCTGGCTCAACGGCATGGAGGTTACGCAGTTTACCTACTTTCAGCAGGTGGGCGGCATCGAGTGCAATCCCATTCCGGTAGAAATTACCTACGGGCTTGAGCGATTGGCCATGTATATTCAAGGCGTCGACTCGGTCTATGACATCATTTGGGCGCGGGAAGGCGGCGCGGCGGCTGGCGGTGCGGTTGCCGACGGGCTGGCGGCCGGCGGCACTGGCGACGGCGCGACGGCCGGTGACGCGGCCGGCGGCGAGACGGCCGGCGCAGTCTTTACCTATGGGGACGTCTATTGGGAAAACGAACGCGAGTTTTCCGCATACAATTTTGAGGTCGCAGATACTGCCTTTTTATTTAGCGATTTTGAGAACTGGGAGAAGGAATGTCAGCGCACTCTCAGCGCGGGACTTCCCCTGCCTGCTTACGACTGCGTACTCAAATGCTCGCACACGTTTAACCTGCTTGACGCCCGGGGTGCCATCTCGGCAACCGAGCGCATGGGCTATATTCTGCGCGTCCGCACGCTCGCCAAGGCCTGTTGTGAGGCCTACGCCCTCAAAGTAGGTGGAAAGCCAGACGACGAAAAAGAGCGACCGCAAGCCGCTCAAGGCGCACCTCCTTCTCCTGCGGCTCAAATATCGACACCGCCTCCCTCAGCCCCTGCGACTCTGGCATTTGAGATTGGCACCGAAGAGATACCCGCGGGCCCGCTTGCCGCGGCGAGCGCTCAGTTAAAGACGCTGGCGCAGGCCGCCTTTGACGAAGCTCGTATCGAGCACGGCACCATCTCCGTTTCCTCGACCCCACGGCGACTCATCTTAGAGGTCAAGCGCCTCGCGCCCACCTCAACCCCCCTTGTGCAACGCTTTCGTGGTCCGGCGGTCTCAATCGCCTTTGATGATGAGGGCAAGCCGACGAAGGCCGCCGAGGGCTTTGCGCGCGGTAAAGGCGTTGCCGTCCAGGAACTCACTCGTGCCTGCGAAGGGGACGTCGAATATATTTTTGCCCAGGTAGAGCAGAGAGCTTGCAAAACTGAGACGCTGCTACCCCCGCTGCTTGCCGGCTTGATTCGGGAGCTTTCCTGGCCAAAGACCCAACGATGGGGGAGCACCGAAGAGCGTTTTGTGCGGCCGGTGCGCTGGCTTTGCGCGCTTTGGGGAAGCTCTGTTATTCCCGTCGAATTTGCGGGGCTTGTGGCGGGGCGCGTGAGCTTTGGTCATCGGCTCATCGCGCCGGATGCCATCGAAGTGCCAAACGCTGATGAGCTTGCGAGTCTGCACACCAAGGCTTGGATTGTTGCCTCGCCCGAGATGCGTGGCGCACATATACGTGCCCAGATAAAGAGCGTCGAAAGCAAGACGGAACTCGTCGCCTACGTGCCCGAAAACACCTTTAATGAGGTGGTCAATCTTGTGGAATATCCCACCATTCTCGTGGGAACTTTCGACGAAGAATACCTCGAGGTGCCCCCTGAGATAATCACCGATGCGATGCTCAAACATCAGCGCTATTTTCCGCTCTATGAGACCGACGGCAGGCTCTCCAACAGCTTCATCGTGGTCTCCAACGGCTCGCCCGCCTATAACTCGACTATCATCGACGGCAACGAGCGAGTCATACGTCCGCGCCTTGCAGACGCTGCCTTTTTCTATCACGAGGACCTCAAACGCCCGCTTGAGAGCTACGTTGATGACCTCAAACAGGTGGTTTTTCATGAGAAACTCGGCAGCCTTCAAAGCAAGGTCGACCGCATTGTTGAGCTTGCGGGCACCGTCGCGGTCATGGCCGAAGGAAGCGCTGAGCAGATTGACCGTTCTCGCAGGGCGGCTCTGCTCGCCAAGGCCGACCTCGTCACCCATGCGGTCGTGGAATTTACCTCGCTCCAGGGCATTATGGGTGGGTACTACGCTTTGGCGGCCGGCGACGCGCCGGAGGTTGCCGAGGCCATCCAGCAGCATTATCGGCCACGTTTTGCGACGGATACCGTGCCCACGCTTTTTGAGGGGAAGGCCGTCGCGCTCGCGGATAAAATTGATACAGTCTGTGGCATTTTTGCGATAGGACAGCAGCCAACGGGTTCGTCTGACCCCTTTGCACTTCGTCGCGCGGCCATAGGCATCATCAACATTTTGCTTTCCGGCATGTCGGTTTCGCTTAAGACCCTCATATCTGAGGCGCTGCTACGGCTCAGGTTTGTGAAGTTTAATGAGGATGAAGTTGCAAAGCAGCTGCGCGCCTTTTTTGAGACGCGGCTGGAGGTTATCGCCCGCGACCGTGGCAATTCAGCCGATACGGTGGCGGCGGTGCTTTCCACAGGCGTGGTGGAGCCGGTAGATGTGCTTGCCCGCTGCGAGACGCTTGAAGAAGCACGCGCCAAGGAGCCGGAACTCTTTGAGGATTTGGCGGTCGCCTACGCCCGCGCGAACAACCTGCGCGACCCTGAGCTTGGGGTAACGATTGACGAACACCTGCTCGGCGCACCTGAACAAGCGCTCTGCGAGGCCATCAGCAAGGTTGGCCAGGGCGTAAAAGACGCGCTCGCAAAAGGGCAGTACAACAAGGCGCTCACCTTTCTCGCCTCGCTCCGCGGCCCCATCGACCGCTTCTTTACCGATGTCCTCATTATGGACCCCAATGAAAAGCTACGAGCCAACCGCCTGCGCCTGCTCAACCGCTTCGTAGCAGTATTTTCCGACGTAGCCGACTTTGGCAAACTGGCAGGGTAGCGTTTTG
>JAISFJ010000161.1 GCA_031263665.1 Coriobacteriales bacterium | reverse complement strand
GGGAGTCGAGCAGGTGATTGTCTCTCTGGAGGAATTTCTGAGTAGTTCCGAGCGAAAGGAGCTTCATGGCCTTCTTCACGATTGTTCTCGCTGCTGGTGAGGGCACCCGTATGAGGTCTACTCGCGCGAAGGTTGCGCACGAGCTTTTGGGCAAGCCGCTGATTCGCTGGGTTGTGGACGCGGCAAAATCCGCGGAAAGCGACGCTGTTATCACTGTTGTGGGCCACGCGCGTGAGCAGGTTATTCCGCTTATAGAAAACGATACCATCGTTGTGGTGCAGGAGCAGCGGCTGGGCACAGGCCATGCTATTATGATAGCTCGCGAAACCCTTCTTGAGCAAGAGCAAAAGAGCCTCGGCCAGACAAGAGAAACACGGGAGCACAAAACGCAGGAGCCCGAAGCACGAGAAGATGGCCGTGCGGCCTCCCTTGTTGTCCTTTGTGGCGACACCCCTCTTATCACAGCTCAGACCATAGCCACGCTTGCTGCCTCACAACAGGAGGACGGCGCCGCGGCCTGCGTGTTGACGCATATTCTCGATGACCCAACGGGCTATGGGCGCATTATTCGTGACGAGAAGGACGCTCTCGTTCGTATCGTCGAAGAAAAAGACGCCACGCCCGCCGAACGCGCCGTAAAGGAGTGCAACAGTGGGGCATACTGCTTCGACTTGGCCATTTTGCTGGAAAACGTGCGAGAACTTGATAAGAATAACGCCCAGGGTGAGTATTACCTCACAGACATCATCGAGAAGCTCGTCGCCAAGGGGCTGCCCGTCACAGCTCACCTCACGGATGCCGAACAGACTCAGGGCATCAACAGCCGTGCGCAACTGGCGCAGGCGACCAAGGCGATGCAGCGGCGCGTTAATGCCACCCATCTCGACGCCGGCGTGACCATGCTCGACCCCGAACTTGTTTGGATTGGGCCCGATGTCAGCTTGGAACATGATGTCGAGATACTCCCCCTTACCTTTCTTAACGGAACAACGCGCGTCGCCCGCGGCAGCGTTTTAGGCCCCAACACCCGTGTGACGGATTGTGTCATTGGCAAAGATTGCCAGGTGGAAGAAAGCGTGCTTGTGGAGGCGGTGCTTGAGGATGGCGTGAGCTGTGGTCCGCGCGCGTATTTGCGGCCTGGGACCGTTATGAAGGCGGGTTCAAAAGCGGGCACGCATGTAGAAATCAAAAATTCGACCGTTGGGCCAGGCAGCAAAGTACCCCATCTCAGTTATCTGGGCGACACGCAACTCGGTGAGGATGTGAACATCGGGGCAGGCGCGATTACCTGCAATTATGACGGCTTCAGCAAGAATCAGACGACGATAGGCGACCGTTCATTCATCGGCTCCGACACCATGTTAGTCGCTCCGGTGACGGTGGGGTCAGATACCGTCACCGGCGCCGGCAGTGTGATTACCGATGACGTGCCCGATGGGGCTTTGGCCGTTGAGCGGACTCGACAGCATATTGTCAAGGGTTGGGCGCGCGAGCATGTTAAAAAGAAAACACGCGGGCGCGAGATGAAAAGTTCACGTATGCGTAAAAAGGAGAAGCCGCAATGACCGAAGTCACCAAAAATTTGAAGCTGTACACCGGCAGGAGCAATCCTGAGCTGGCAAAAAAAATCGCCCGAACCATGGAGGTGAAACTCGGAAAAATCAAGCTGACCACCTTCAAAAATGGTGAGATTTACGCGCGGTATCTGGAAAGCGTGCGCGGCTGTGACGTTTTTATCGTTCAGTCCATTGCCGGCAATGTCAATGACGCGCTCATGGAGCTTCTCATCATGACCGATGCGGCAAAACGCGCCTCCGCTCGCACGGTGACGGCCGTCATCACCCACTATGGTTACTCGCGCCAGGACAAGAAATCCGCCTCACGCGAGCCCATCACGGCCAAGCTCGTCGCCAATCTTTTGACCGTTGCGGGGGTCAGTCGAACCATCACCATCGACCTGCATCAGGGACAGATACAGGGCTTTTTTGATTCGCCGGTCAACCATCTCACGGCGATTCCCATTTTTGCGGACCATTTTCTCGACAAGGAACTCAAAAATATGTGTGTTGTCTCGCCCGATGTGGGGCGCGCGAAGGCCGCCAAAAAGCTCGCCGATTTGCTCGGTGCCGATTTGGCCATCATGCACAAGTCCCGGCCCGACCACAATGTCGCCGAGGTAACGAGCGTCATCGGTGATGTGCACGGCAAGACCTGTATTCTCAACGATGACATGATAGACACGGCCGGCTCGGTCGATGCCGCCGTTAAGGCGCTCAAAAGGAAGGGGGCTCTCTCGGTCTTTATCTGTGCCACACACGGATTGTTCTCAGGCCCAGCCTATGAGCGTCTTGAAGCCGCCGACGTTGAGGAAGTGGTTGTCTGCGACACGGTGCCGGTGCCAGCGTTGCGACAAAGCGACAAACTCAAGGTGGTCACGGTCGCGCCCTTACTCGCCAACGCGATTATGAACGTTTATCTGGAGGCTTCGGTCTCCGAACTCTTTGACCCCGAATTTCAGCTCTGACCATGGCTTTCTGTGGCCCACATTTCATAGTTGGTCTGGGAAATCCCGGCCCGGAGTATGAGCACACCCGCCACAACGCGGGCTTTGCGGTCATAGACGCCTTTGCCGCAGAGTGGGGGGTCAGCTATTGGAAGCTCGCCTCAAACGCGCTGGTAGGGGAGATGAATTTTCGGGGGGAGAAGATTGTGCTCGCCAAGCCTCAGTCGTTTATGAATCTGAGCGGGGGCCCCATTAAAGGTCTCGCCGCGCGGTATGGCTTTTCTGTTGAGGACCTGCTCGTCATTCATGATGAACTCGATTTGCCCGCGGGCATACTCAGGCTCAAACGCGGGGGTGGTCACGCCGGGCACAACGGCCTGCGCTCGCTGCACCAGTCAATCGGCGCTGACTACGCGCGGCTTCGTGTGGGCATTGGACATCCGCCCGGACGTATGCCGGCTCACGCCTATGTTTTGCAACGCATGAGCGGAGAAGAGCTTGAGGAATTTGAGGTGACAATCGCGCAGGCGACTCTCATTGTGCAAACGGCATTGGAGGACGGTCTTTCCCAGGCGATGAACGCGCACCATCGAAGAGAACGACAGGAGCAGGAAAAAGCGCAAAAGGAACCGGAAGAGAAGCGGGAAGAGGGGCGGGGAGAAGTGCGGGAAAAGGAACCGGATGAGGCCCCTACACAGGACGAGGCCCCTACACAGGACGGGGGCTCTGTACATGATGAGGGCCCTACGCAGGACGGAGGATTTCATGAGCTTTAAGACGGTCAGTCCCTTTGAGGTAAGCGAGAACTTTTTTGACGCGATAGGCAGGCAATGGATGCTCATCACGGCGGCCAAGCCGGACGGTAGCGCTAATTCGATGACGGCTGCCTGGGGTGGTGTTGGATTTATCTGGCAACAACCGGCCGCGTTCATCTTCATTCGTCCACAGCGCTGCACCAAGACCTTTGTGGAGGCGTCATCGACCTTTTCGCTTTCGTTTTTTGACAGTGCCTATCGCGATGCCCTTACTTTCATGGGTAACGTCAGCGGTTATGACGACGCGCAAAAGATAGCACATTCGGGGCTTGAACTCGCCTTTTATGAGACGGAAGTTGAGCAGGACCCGCCTTTGGGCGCAGCGCGTGTTGAGAAAACCCCATATTTTTCCGAGGCTCGCCTGGTGCTCATTGGTGAGCGCTGGTATCAGCAGGATATGCAAAAGGATTGTTTTCTCGACAAGGCCCAGCTTGAGCAGTGGTACGGGCAGGCGGGCGACGAAAACGACCTCCACACCCTTTTTATCGCGAAAATCAAACAGGTGCTGGTGAATGTTTAAGGACCTGTCGTCGTTGCTGGAACATGACTGCCAGTTGGTGATAAAAGACACCGTCACGTCGACAAATGATGAAGCGTTCAGCCAGGCTCTTTGTTCGCCTCAGTCTGCCTTCTCCGCAGCTCACCCGCTTGTTGTTGTGAGTACCGAGCAGGCCGCGGGGCGCGGCAGACTTGGGCGTTTTTGGGAATCCCCACCAGGCGGCGTGTACCTTTCGGTGCTGTTTGAGCCCGACTTTGCGCAGGAAGGCGGCTGGGGAGAAGGTGAAAATTCGTCCGCGAAAGGACGCGGGGACGCGATTTTTTCTCTCAGTCCGCTGGTGGCGCTTGCGGTATACGATGCGCTGTTAACCTTTGCGGCCGAAGAACTGTATATCAAGTGGCCCAATGACATCATTTCTGCCAGAGGAAAACTTGCGGGGGTCCTCATCGAGCTGAAGCAGAAAATCTATGTGGTCATCGGCGTTGGTGTGAACGTGAACCATCCTGATGCGGGCACGTCTTTGGGCGCGACCTATCTTGTTGATGAAACAGCGCGCGAGCCTTCTTGCGAAGAGGTCGCCGCCGCGGTTCTCAAGAGCCTTTTTTCCTCTTACGATACGTGGCGTACACAGGGCTGCTCTTTTGCGCCGTTTGTGGCCGCGTATCGTGAGCACATGGCGCTTGTGGGCAAGCAGGTTTGCGTGCGCGCCGCTGATGGCACAGAACTTGCGAGCGGCGTTGTAGAAGGAATCGATGAGAGGGCGCGCCTCCTTTTAGCAGGCAAAGACGGCCCCACCCCCGTCACCGCCGGTGAAGTAACGTTAGCTAATAAGCTCCCCCCGTCCTGACGGATTGCTCGAAAATGCGTTACACTAACACTTGGAAAAAACACTGATTACCCCATTGCATATACGTGTGTATACCTTGCACAGCAGAAAGTGAACACAGTCTTTCTCGGGTGGTAGTATCGAGTGAGATGGTGCGCAAGCAGTGATCATCATCTCTTTAATCAGTACTTTCCTCTGGTGAAATAGAATGGGATGGGTGGAGCACCACGGTGGAAAAACGTATGAGCAACGAGCAGGCTTCTGAACAGGGGCAGGAGAAGCAAAACAAAAAACAGGTGGACCGGCTTGGTACCGCCAAGATAACCAGGCTCATGATTGAGTTTGCCATTCCCTCTATTATTGGATTGGTGGTCAACGGCCTTTATAATATCGTTGACTCTATCTTCATGGGGCACGGGGTCGGCCCGATTGGCCTTGCGACGGCGACCATTGCCCTCCCCGTTATGATCGTTGGCATGGCCATCGCCATACTTATCGGTCAGGGTGGCAATGCGCTTACCGCCCTTCGTCTCGGTGCGGGCAAGCATGACGAGGCCGAAAAGGTTATAGGCAACGCCTTTACCCTCATCATCATCGCGGCGGTTATATGTATGGCTGCCCTCTTTCTCTTTATGGACCCTATCCTTTCTTTTTCGGGCGTAACGGAAGAAACCCGTCAGCCGGCCCGTCTGTTTTTAGGGATTATCGGCGGGGCCATGATTTTACAGTTTTTTGGTATGGGATTTAACAATTTTAACCGCACGGCTGGAGACCCCAACCGTGCTCTTTATACCAAGGTCGCGGGTACGGTTGTCTGCATCATACTGAACTTTTTGTTTGTCATGGTGCTCGGGTGGGGAATCGCCGGCTCTGCCTGGGCGACGGTCATCGGCCAGGCTGTCAGCGCTGTGTTGGTATTCTGGTATTTTGTATTCTCGCCCAAAGCTCCCTTTAAGCTGCGTCGTCGCTATCTCAAGCCGGAATGGCATTTTGTGAAGTCTATTCTTGCGATGGGGTCAGCTCCCTTTGTGCTTCAGTTGGCCAATGCGTTCATCACTTTTTTCATCAACAACCAGCTTGTGACGCTTGGGGCCGATAACGTTATCGGTTCCAGCGGCGCGCTCGCCGCCATTGGGCTTGTCGGCCGCATCGCGATGTTTGCGTTCTTTCCTCTTCTTGGGGCGGCAATGGCAGCTCAACCCCTGTTTGGCTACAACTACGGGGCAAAAAACTACGAACGAGTGAAGGCGACTTTTAAGATAGTGATGATTTGGGTCACCATCATTGGGGTGTTTTTCTGGGCACTCATACATCTCATCCCCGGACCGATAGTGATGCTTTTTGGGGTAACAGACGAGTTGCTCACCTTCACGATTGGGGCGCTCAAAGTACAAATGTTCATGATGCC
>JAISFJ010000073.1 GCA_031263665.1 Coriobacteriales bacterium | reverse complement strand
CTGGATTGTCGGCGCCCTTGTCGCCGCCATTCCACTGTGGCTTTCGGGGCATTACGGCTCGTTTCTCGACGCGGTTTTTGAGGGAGTTTCAGGCTTTACCTCCACCGGGTTTACCCTTTGTCAAGACATTGACCACCTTTCTTTTGCGGATAATATGTGGCGCTTTACCCTTCAGTTTCTCGGAGGTCAGGGTGTTATCGTCATAGCCTTGTCTTTGGGGATATTTACCCAGGTGGGGTCCTCGTTTTATAATGCCGAGGGGCGAGGTGAGTATGTGTTGCCCAACATCAAAAAGACTGCGCAGTTTATCTGGCAGTTTTCTTCTATTGTCGTGTTCTGCGGCACGCTCGTGCTGTTCATCGTGGCGCTTACGCTTGGTATCGAGCCGGTGCGGAGCGTCTTTCACGGTCTGTGGCTGACCATCGGTGCCTACGATACCGGCGGGTTTGCTCCTCAAAGTCTTTCGCTTATGTACTATCATTCGTGGCCGCTCGAAATCATCGCGATGGTACTCATGCTCATGGGGGCCGTCAATTTTGCGCTTTACGCTCGCATCTGGAAGGGCGGCCTTCGCTCCACGGTCAGGGAGTTTACCAAAGACATCGAGATACGAACCCTGATAATCTGGACCACGCTTACGCTGGGCGTTTTTGTTGCCGCCGTGCTCGCCGGGAACTTCCTCACCAGCTATCCTGGGCTTATACGACGCGGCATCTTCACGATAGTATCTGCGACCACCAACACCGGCTACCAGGTGCTTTCTACCAATCAGATAACCACGCTGCTCACGAGTGGCGCCCTGTTCATGATTGTCATCGCCATGGCCATAGGCGGCAGTTCGGGCTCGACGGCCGGCGGCATCAAGGCACTGCGCATCGGCATCATCACCAAGAGCGTATTTGCGCGGATAAAAGATGTGCTCGCTCCCGCCTCCGCGCGCAACACCACGAGCTATCAGCACCTCGGCCGGCACATGCTTTCCAACGAGGTTACGGGGGCGGCCATGACCATCGCCATCCTCTACGTGATTACCTACATCGTTGGGGCGCTTGTCGGCATCGCCTTTGGTTATGACGCGATACCCGCGACCTTTGAGTCGGTCGCGGCGACCTCCAACGCCGGACTCTCGGCGGGCATCATCGCGCCCGAGGCTCCCGTTGTCATGAAACTTCTCTACATCGTTCAGATGTGGGTGGGTCGTCTTGAGTTTCTTGCCTTTTTAGCTGTGCTCTTTAGCCTCGTGGCCTCGTTCAAACCACGGGGCAGAGCAAAAAGGAGGGCGAGATGACGAGGTTTGCGCTTGTGTGCGTGCGTTGGCTTGGGGTTGTGCGTCAATTTGTGTGCAGGGCTGGGTTTGCGCTGTTTGGGCTTGTGGTCGCGGTTGTGGTCGCGCTGTTTGCGACGCTCGCGGCTCCTTCGGTCGCGCTGGCGGAGCCGAATACCACCATTGTTGGTTTGGTAAACGCGACAAGCCAGCTCGACCGCCAGACGGTTACGGTTAGGGGTGAGGTTGTGGGCGACGCACTCGCGGCAGAAGGCGGCCACAAATGGTTGATGTTGCAAGACGGCGGCGCGGCCATCAGTGTTTTGGTGGATGAGGACGAGCTCGATAAGGTCAGCTACTTTGGGCGCTACGGTCAGGTGGGGACGACGCTTGAGGTTTCCGGTGAGTTTCAGGTTGACTGTGCCGAGCACGATGGGCTCACCGACCTACACGCCGCTACGGTTACCGTCATCGACGAGGGCTCAAAAAGCGCACACGCAACGGAGACCTTTGACGTGCGCAAACTTGAGGTAGGGGTGCTGCTCTTCATCGTTGGCCTCTGCCTTGTTGTGCTCCATTGGCGGCTGAGAGAACGGACGCGATAGCTATGAGTGCTGTGGATGTCAGGGACATTGGGGGCGCTGGGGACATTGAGGATGCTGGAAGCCCTGTGGAGGCCAGGGACGTTGGGGGCGCCGTGAGCGCCGAGGATGCCGAGGGCACCGCGGAAAGAGTAGTTGGACGCGTCATATCGCTTGACCGGGGGTTTCCGCTGGTAAAAACGGCGTCTGAAGAACTCCGTGCACGTCACAGCGTCGAACTCGTAAAAAATGCCGACGTGCGCGCCGCGATAGGAGACGAGGTTGAGCTCAGTTTTTCACCAAAACAGGACACGCCGCTCATCACCGCCATTCATCCTCGTGGGCACACGCTTATACGGCGCGTGCTCGTCGAGTCGCGACACGTTGGCTCGGGCAAGCATGATGAGCAGGTACTTGCCACCAATATCGACATCGTTTTTGTAGTCTGTGCGCTGTCCGGCCACTCTGTTGATGTGCCCTATCTTGAGCGACAACTCGTCATGGCGCATGAGAGCGGCGCGGAGGTTGTCATCGTGTTGACAAAGGCGGATATGGCCAAGCATCTCACCGAAGATGTTGCCCGCGTACGAGCGCTGGCTTTTAACAGCACGGTAATCGTTGAATCAGCCGTGACGGGTGAAGGGCTGGCTCGGGTTGCGGCCTTGCTCGCGGATGGCAAGACAGGAGTGTTACTCGGTCGTTCGGGGGTGGGAAAATCCACACTCATCAACGAACTGCTCGGCGCCCCCTTGCTTGCGACAGGCGCCGTACGCACAAAGGACAGGGCGGGGCGTCACACCACCGTGGCGCGGAAGATGGTATTTCTCAAACAGGGGGGAGCCTTGATAGACACGCCTGGCCTGCGCAGCGTTGGCCTCTACGATGCCCACGAAGGCCTGCTCGCCGCATTTCCCGACATCGCCGCTCAGGCCGCCCAGTGCCGCTATCGCGATTGCACCCATACGAGCGAGCCCGACTGCGCCGTCCTCGCCGCCACCTCCGCCGGCACCCTGTCACCAACACGCCTGAGCTCCTACCTCACCATCGCCAAAGAAGTTGATTCGTAACACTCGCTGCCCCCTCATGATAAGATGGTTTGTCATGATTTGGAGGATGGTGTTATGAGACTTATCTCTTGGAACGTGAATGGGCTGCGAGCGAATATCAAAAAGGGCTTTCATGAGGTATTTGATGCCTTTGATGCCGACGTTTTTGCTATTCAGGAAACCAAGCTGCAAGAGGGTCAGGTTGAGCTTGAGATACCCGCTGCG
>JAISFJ010000044.1 GCA_031263665.1 Coriobacteriales bacterium | reverse complement strand
ATTTTGAGAAGCGCACCTACCGCAACTCGCTTTCTCAGGAAAGCAAGACCGCGCAGCGCAACTGGTATTTGGAAGATTGGTTTGGCGAGCGCTCGGTGACGCCGATAATGAATACCATGTGCGTCACCGTTTTGAGCTTTGGCCTGGTATTTTCCTTATTGAGCCTGATGGGGTGGTCGCTATGACGCCACTTTCCTTCATCATCTCGCTCGTCGCCTTTACCGTAGTGGCGCCCGTCATTGGCTGTCTCATCGCCGGCGCCGACCGCATCGTAACCGCGCGACTTCAGGGACGCGTTGGCCCGCCCCTGCTCCAGCCTTACTACGATGTGCGCAAACTGCTCGCAAAAGAAAAGCTCAGCGTTAACGGTTTTCAGGGCTTTTACATAGGCTTGTCGCTGGCCTTTGCCATCTGCGCCGGAGTGTTCTTTTATGCGGGTGGCAATTTCCTGTTGGTGGTTTTTGTCCTCATACTCTCGACGCTGTTCTTTGTGGTGGCCGCGTATTCCACCCGCTCGCCGTTTGCCGAAATCGGCGCCGAGCGCGAAATCATCCAAACCATGAGTTACGAGCCCATGGTCATCCTCATGACCGTCACCTTTTACATGGCGACCAAGGCGCTGTTTGGCATCGGCACCTTTAACGTGGGAGCGGTGTTGGCGCTCGACCGCCCCCTCATTGTTGCCTTGCCGCTGGTCTTTATCGGACTCTTGTTCATCCTCACCATCAAACTGCGCAAATCGCCTTTTGACCTCAGCTATTCGCACCACGCGCACCAGGAGCTCGTCAAGGGCATCTCGACTGAGATGAGCGGGCGTACGCTTGCGCTGGTCGAAATCACGCACTGGTACGAAACGGTGATTTTCCTGGGATGGGTGGGTCTTTTCCTCGTCTGGGGGAGCTGGATAGGATGGGTGGTCGCCCTGCTCGGCATCATTTGTGTCTATCTGCTTGAGATATTTATCGATAACAACTTTGCGCGCGTGAAATGGCAAAACATGGTCAAAGCGAGCTGGGCGGTCACCCTGGTATGTGTGATTGCGAACATGGCCCTGCTCACGATGCTGTTCACGTAGGAGGTAGGTCGTATGTCATCAACGATTAAATCACCCTGGCTTATCCACTACGACGCGTCGAGCTGCAACGGCTGTGATATAGAGGTTCTCGCCTGCCTCACGCCGATGTATGACGTGGAGCGTTTTGGCATCATCAACACCGGCAATCCCAAACACGCCGACCTGTTCCTCGTGACCGGCTCGGTTAATGAGCGCAACATCAATGTGGTGCAGCAGATATACGAGCAGATGCTTGAGCCTAAGGTCGTTGTCGCCTGTGGCATCTGCGCGTGTTCGGGCGGCATTTTTAAGGAATGCTACAACACGCTCGGCGGGGTGGACGTGGCCATTCCCGTAGACGTGTACGCGCCCGGCTGCGCCATCCGCCCCGAAGCCATCATCGATGCGGTGGTCTGCGGGCTTGGCATACTTGAGGAAAAGCGCCTGGCGCTTGCTGCCGGCAAGGACAGGCTCGCCGAGCTGCCCACCTGCGTCACCGCCGCGGATAAACTCGTCGATGGGCGGACGGTTCGCGACGAGGCGCTGGAACAAACGATAGGTGTCGGTGAGCGCGACGGACGCACTGACGCGACGAGCGCGATGGGCACGGCGAGCGTGGGAGGTGATGCTACTCATGCATAACGAGAAACATAACGAGAAGCCCCAGGTTTTTATCGACATTACCTATAACGAACTGCGCGAGCAAATTGAGGACTATGCTGCTCGCGGCTGGCGCTTTGTTAATATCTGCGGGAGTACCGTCGATGATGGTGTCGAACTCATCTACAGTTTTTCCGATGGCCTTCCCTTGGAAAACCTGCGTTTTACCATCGACAACGAGACTAAGGTTCCCTCGGTATCGGATTGTTTTCCTAACGCTTTTTTCTTTGAGAACGAAACGCATGACCTCTTTGGTGTGAACTTCTCAAACATTTCCATCGATTTTGATGGGGAGTTTTACACCGTCGCGGTTCCTACTCCCATGAACCCGCGTTCATCTGAGGCGCGTAAGGCAGCGGCAAACAACAGCTACGGAGCCGCTAACTACGGCGAATGTCTTGTGCCGGAAGCGCAAAAAACACCCGAAGCGCAAAAGGAGGTGTGAGTAGCCATGGGCAAAAAAACCATCATACCATTTGGGCCTCAACACCCCGTCTTACCCGAGCCGATGCACCTCGACCTCGTCATTGAGGACGAAAAGGTCATAGAAGCGATTCCTCAGGTGGGATTTATCCATCGCGGCCTGGAAAAGCTCGTCTCCAAAAAGGACTTCATGCAATTCGTGCTTGTCGCCGAACGCATCTGCGGCATCTGCGCCTTTGGTCACAGCCTTGGCTATTCGGAAACCGTAGAGGCCCTCATGGGTATTGAGGTGCCTCGGCGCGCCGAATACCTGCGCGTCATCTGGCACGAACTCTCCAGGGTTCACAGCCATTTACTCTGGATGGGACTTTTAGCCGACGCGTTTGGCTATGAAAACCTCTTCATGCAGTGCTGGCGTTTGCGCGAAGGTGTACTCGACATATTTGAAGAAACCACCGGCGGCCGCGTCATTCTCACCGCCTGTAACGTAGGCGGCGTGGAGCAGGATATAGAAAACAGCGAGCTTGCCGGCATCGTTTTACGCCTCGATGCCATGCGCTCCGAATACGACGAGTTGCTCAAAACCTTTCTCAAGGACCGTTCGGTGAAAAGCCGCCTGGTGGATGTGGGCTATCTTTCGCGCGATGAGGCTTTCTCGTTTGGCTGTGTGGGGCCTTTTGCGCGCGCCTCCGGTCTCGAAGAGGACGTTCGGATGTTTGGGTTTGGAGCTTACGACGACCTCGCGGACTTTAAGCCCCTTGTCTCCGACGACGGAGACGGCTACGCACGCTGCGAGGTGCGCGCAAAAGAAGTGCTCCAGTCCATCGACATCATCAAAGAGATGGCAGATAAAATACCGGACGGCCCCTTTGGCCAGAAAGTCAAAGGCGCACCCGCCGAAGGTTCGTACGCGGCCTCACGTCTTGAGCAACCCCGTGGCGAATGCTATTATTTTGCTAAAGGAAATGGCACAAAATTTCTCGAACGCTTCCGCATTCGCACACCCACCTCGCAAAACATCGCTGGCATGGTGCAGACGCTTCAGGGTTGCGACTTGGCAGACGTGCCACTTAACGTGTTGACCATCGACCCATGCATCAGCTGCACGGAGCGGTAGGAGCGACGAAAATGGCGGGGGCGGTAGAACCGATGGTGGTAAGAAGTTGGTAAGAGACTGTGAAATAATAATTTTTGCAAAAGATTGTGAGTCAGTTTGCTCAAGGTCAAGGCGGCGAAATGGGGTACTACTAGCGGTAATGCCCCATTTCGCCAACGCAGAGATTGAGCAAACTGGCCGCAAGATTTGTAA